>NZ_JBYSWF010000057.1:0-49316 GCF_058780865.1 Pseudomonas sp. GP01-A4 | reverse complement strand
CCGAGTGGTGGGGCAAGAGCGTTTTGCTTACTTTTGCGCTGTTCAAAAGTGAGCCGCTGTAAGAGCGGAACCATAAGCCGCCGTTACCTAAATAACGGATATGTACCCCATCCCCCTCAGGGCCGATACAAATGCGCATGCCCCGCACGATACAACGACGACTCACCAAAACTGTCACTGGCCAAAACCCGACCCACCAGAATCAACGCCGTACGCCGAAACCCCTTGGCTGCCACCTTCCCGGCAATATCCGCCAGCGTACCAATGGCCCAATCCTGATCCGGCCAGGTCGCCCGATGCACCACTGCAATCGGACAATCCTCCCCATAGTGAGGCACCAACTCAGCCACGATCTTCTCCAGATGATTCACCCCCAGGTGAATCGCCATGGTCGTCCCATGCTGCGCCAGGCTACTGAACACCTCACCCTCAGGCATCGCCGTCTTATCCGCATACCGCGTCAAAATCACACTCTGCGCAATGTCCGGCAACGTCAGCTCAGCCTCCAACAACGCCGCACAAGCCGCCACCGCCGTCACTCCGGGAATGATCTGAAACCCAATCCCAAGCTCCCGCAACAGCCGAATCTGCTCCCCAATCGCCCCGTACAAACTCGGATCCCCGGAATGCACCCGCGCCACATCCTGGCCTTTCTCATGGGCCGTCTTGATCAGCTCGATGATCTGCTCCAGATGCAACTCGGCACTGTTGACCACCAGCTCAGCCTGATGCCCCTCAAGCACCGCCGCCGGTACCAGCGAGCCGGCATAGATAATCACCGGGCAACTGCGAATCAGCCGCTGCCCCTTGACCGTGATCAATTCCGGATCGCCTGGGCCTGCGCCGATGAAAAAGACAGTCATGGATTCATTCCTGTGAAAAAAAGCACGCGAGCAGCCCTCCAGATGAAGATTGCTCATGATCAAAGCTGACGATTATCGGGAATTCAGCCGGCGCAAGCCAATGCAAAGGTGGCCTGGGCGGTTTTTTTGCGGGTGATCAGCAGGGTGGCAGGGCTTTGAGACAGCTGTTCTGCCAGGGCCAGGGCGGCACTTTCAGCAATGCCGTAGCAGCCGGTATGAGCAAAAACCGTCTCGGACTTATGGCTCAGTCGATCTTCATAGGGCGCCAATTGCTCCGCACTGAAAAATACCAACGGCAAATCCAGAACCTGAGCCAGTGCCAGCAACCCCGGCTCATCCCGCTTGCGATCAAGACTGGCCAACGCAGTGATGCGCTGACGCTCAATGCCACCCTCGGTGAGGGCGGCGTTGAACAGTTCACGCAGGATGTCGACAGAACAACCCCGCTGACATCCCAGGCCAACCGCCAGGATCATGCCGAATACTGACCATCACGGTTACGGCGAAACAGCCAGGCACTGATCAAGCCCAGCGCCAGCCAGAAGGCAACGTTGGTCAACTGCGAGGCGATCTTGAATTGAGCTTCCAGAGCCTCCGGCGCCAGCATCGAGTGGACTTCCGGCTGTGGTGCGCCAATCACATGGGGCACAGCCAGGATCGCCACGCCCAGGATTTTCAGCAGCCAGTTACGACCGAACACGATCAGCGCGATACCGGCAGCGGTAGAGGCGGCAGTGCCGATCCACCAGATTTGCCGTTGCGCCAGGTCTGCCGCCGCAGTCCCCGGCAATTCAGGCGGCAAGCCCAGGGTCGGCGCCAACACAAAGGTGGCGTAACCGGCCAGGCCCCATAGCAGGCCTTGGGCCGTACGGGTCGGTGCACGCAGGGTGTACAGACCCGCAAGCATCAGGGCAAAACCTACGGCGACCACCAGGTTACCGCCCGTAGTCGACAGCACACGCTGCCAGCCATCTCCCGGCTCCCAGGCTTCAGCGTCGTGGGTGTGGGCCGTGGCATCGGCATGTTCATGCACTTCGGTCGCGGCCGGGGCGTTTTCGAAGGTTTCCGCCTGCAGGATCAGCGGGGCAACCCAGAAGCTTTGCAGCAAGGTCAGCAGCAAGGCGGCCAGGAGGCCGGTGAAACCTGCGGTTTGGGCAATACGCTTGATCATGTCGGCAGGTCTCAGTGGCACGGGAACGCAGCGCTGTGGCGGGTATCGTGGGCGGCGTTGTGCACCGCTTCGATGTGCGAGAAACCGGCGAAATACACCAGGCACGCGCCGAGGATCGACGCGCCGATGGCGGCAGTCAGGCGTTGGCTCAGGGTGGCGGTGGTGCTGGCGGTAGAGGCGGTGCTGCTGATGATCGACATGGCGCGTCCCTTCAGGGTTTCAGGGTGACACGAGCGCATGAAAACCCCGCGAGCCAGGCACGCAGGGTTCTGAACAGCGCCCGCCCACCGCGGGTTTGTTATCTGAATTTTTCGGGCCGGTCTCCGGGCTTGCGAGGGGCCTGGGCCTTGAAAGCATCACCTTCCCATGCCGTAGAGGCACAGTGGTTTTGATGCTTCACTCGCTTACCGTTGCGGGGGCAGCACCGGACTCGTCACGCCCTTGAGTAAAGGAACATGACTCACCGGTTTCCCGTTTCACCCTGTGAAGGGCACCCGAAACAAGATGTGTAGGAGAGCATGGGCGGGCGATGGGCGTCAAATCGCCGGGTTATTGCCAGCGTTTGAACAGCACGCTGGCATTCACGCCGCCGAATCCAAACCCATTGGAAATAGCGTATTCAATCGGCAACGGCCGGGCTTGGCCCCGGACCATATCCAGCCCTTCGGCAGCGGGGTCCGGGTTGTCCAGGTTGAGGGTGGCCGGGGCAATCTGGTCGCGCAGGGCGAGCACGGTGAAGATCGCCTCGATCCCGCCCGCTGCGCCCAGCAAGTGGCCAGTCGCCGACTTCGTTGCGCTGATAGCCACACTGGAATCGGCTCCGAACAGCGTATTGATCGCTGCCAGTTCGCCGTTGTCGCCTACGGGGGTCGACGTGGCGTGGGCGTTCAAGTGCTGGATCTGTGCGGCGCTGATCCCTGCCTGCGCGATCGCCAGTTCCATTGCCCTGCGTGCACCCGAGCCATCTTCCGGGCCCGAGGTCATGTGATAGGCGTCGGCGCTGGTGCCGTAGCCCACCAGCTCTGCGATAGGCGTCGCCCCGCGAGCCAATGCATGCTCCAGTTCCTCGATCACCAACAGCCCGGCACCTTCGCCCATCACAAACCCGTCGCGGCCTTGATCAAACGGGCGGGAAGCCAATGCCGGCGTGTCGTTGTAATCGCTGGACAGCGCACGCGCCGCAGCAAAACCGCCGAGGCTGACCCGGTGGATACAGGCTTCGGCGCCGCCACACACGGCGATGTCGATTTCGCCGGCACGGATCATTCGCGCAGCATCACCAATCGCCTGTACGCCGGCGGCGCAGGCAGTGACGGGGGAGCCCAGCGGACCTTTCAGTTGATGCTGGATCGACACGTGCCCGGCCGCCATGTTGCCGAGGAATGACGGGATCGTGAACGGCGACAGGCGGCGAGGCCCTTTGCTGTCAGCCGTACGAACGGCCTCGGCAATCGCGGGAAAACCACCCACGCCGGAGGCGATGATTGTCGCGGTACGTTCCTGCTGCGAGGGCGTTTGCGGACTCCAACCCGCCTGGGCCAAGGCCTCTTGCGCGGCGGCCAGGGCAAACACGATGAACCGGTCCATCTTGCGTTGTTCCTTGGCCGGGATGACAGTGTCCGGGTCAAAGCCGGCTTCAGGGTCCTGGATGCGGTCCAACACTTGGCCGCCGATGCTGATTGCCAGGTCGCCGATCAATGCCTCGGGTAGCCTGCGAATCCCGGATTCACCGGCCAGCAGGCGCTTCCAGGTCTGTTCCACGCCGGTTGCCAGCGGTGTCACTGCACCCATGCCGGTCACAACAATTCGCTTACTCATGATCGCTTAGCTCCGCAAATTTCAGGTTGGTAGCAATGCATGGACGAAACTATCATTATGAAAGTAACATCCGATAGCTGAAATTTCTGTAGCCGCCCCACAGAGGAACTGCAATGCAACGTAAGTCGCTGGTGAATGCCGAATGCCCGGTAGCCCGTGGAGTGGAACGGGTAGGCGAGTGGTGGAGCATCCTGATCATGCGCGACGCGCTGCAAGGGTTGCGGCGTTTTGACGAGTTTTCCCAGAGCCTGGAAATCGCTCCGAATATGCTCACCCGCCGGCTCAACAGCCTGGTGGAAGCGGGGCTGCTGGAGCGCCGGCAATACAGCGAGCGGCCGCCCCGTTTCGAGTACGTACCGACGCCGGTTGGCGAGGATTTCCGGGTGGTGATCATGGCGTTCATCGGCTGGGGCAACCGCCATTTCGCCAACGAAGGTGAAAGTCTGCAATTGGTCGACCGGAAAACCCGGCGCCCGGTGGAAGTGGCGGTGGTGGACGCCGACGGTGCGCGTGTGTCCGTCGAGCAATGCAGCGTCCAGGCCGGGCCGGCGGCGAGCGAAGGCATGCTGGAGCGCCTGGCGCTGCTTAGTGCCAAACGCTCGGACATTGACCCGTCCCCGCGCACTGCGTAGCCTTGCACCTTCGAGGTTCTTCGGCCCAGGCCGAAGCTAAGAAGGGAACGCGGTCAATGCCGCGGCTGCCCCCGCAACTGTAAAGGGTTTATCTGACTGCCACGCCACTGCCTGAACAAGGCGGGAAGGCGCAGCCAGCGCCGGCATCACCGCCGGCAAGCCCCAAGCCAGGAGACCTGCCTCGCAACCGATTTTCTACTTCAACCGGGCGGGGTGATCCGGTGGCGAATTCTGCTTCTGCGCACCTGCGCAGGGCCACTCGTCCCGTATGCCCGCCCCAAAGGGCATCCGATGAAAACACTGGCCAAACTCCCCGTCACCATCGTTACCGGCTTCCTCGGCTCGGGCAAGACCACCTTGCTGCGCCACATGCTGGATAACGCCCAGGGGCGCCGCATCGCGGTGATCGTCAACGAGTTCGGCGAGCTGGGCATTGACGGTGAAATCCTCAAGCAATGCTCCATCGGCTGTACCGAAGAAGAGGCGAACGGCCGCGTCTACGAATTGGCCAATGGCTGCCTGTGCTGCACGGTCCAGGAAGAGTTCTTCCCGGTGATGCGCGAACTGGTGGCCCGTCGCGGCGACCTCGACCATATCCTCATCGAAACCTCGGGCCTGGCCCTGCCAAAACCCTTGGTCCAGGCGTTTCAGTGGCCGGAAATCCGCAGTGCCTGCACCGTTGACGCCGTGATCACCGTGGTCGACAGCCCAGCCGTGGCCGCCGGCACGTTCGCCGCCTTCCCGGACCAGGTTGACGCCCAGCGCAAGCTCGACCCGAACCTGGACCACGAATCCCCCCTGCACGAGCTGTTCGCTGACCAATTGGCCAGCGCCGACCTGGTGATCCTCAACAAGTCCGACCTGATCAGCCCTGAAGACCTGGCCCGTGTGCGCCTGGAAGTGGCAGAAGAACTGCCGCCGGCGGTCAAAATCATCGAAGCCAGCAGCGGTCGCCTGCCGCTGGACGTATTGATCGGCCTGGGCGCGGGCTCGGAAGAACACATCGATGGCCGCCACAGCCATCACGATCATCACCACGAAGGTGAAGACGACCACGACCACGATGCCTTCGACTCCATCTCCATCGAACTGCCCCAGGCCGACGAAAGCCTGCTGCTGGACGCCCTGACCCAACTGGTGGTCAAGCACGGCATCCTGCGGGTCAAGGGCTTCGCGGCGATTCCGAACAAGCCGATGCGCCTGCTGATCCAGGGCGTGGGCACGCGTTTCGACAAGCACTTCGACCGCGCCTGGCGCGCCGATGAGCCGCGCGCCACGCACCTGGTGCTGATCGGCCAGGAACTCGACGCCGCGTTGCTCGAAGCGCAACTGCGCGCTGCCCTCAGCGTTTAAACCATGCATCTGCTCAGGACCCAGCCCGGCGGTTTCGTTTCGGATGACAACATCGCCGACCTTGGGCAAACCCCCGCCGAGTTGGTGATCCTGTGCAGCGGTGATTCCAGCCTGGCGCTGCTGGCCGAAGCGGCCCAGCAGTTGCCCGAGGATTACCCGAGCCTGCGCCTGGCGAACCCGATGCAGGTGCAGAACCATGCTTCGGTCGACCTGTATGTCGATGAAGTGCTGCGCCACGCCAAGGTCATCCTGATTTCGCTGCACGGCGGCATCGGTTATTGGCGCTACGGTATCGAGCGCCTGGTGGAGTTGGCCGAGCGCGGCGTGCAGCTGATCCTGGTGCCGGGGGATGATCGCCCGGACCCGGAACTCAGTGGCCTCAGCACCGTGGGCGCCGAGGAACGTGACCGGCTCTGGCACTTCCTGCGCCAGGGTGGTTTGGGGAATGCGCTGGATTTCTATCGTTGCCTGGCCGCCGGCTACCTTGGCCGCGATTACGCCTGGAGCGAGCCGCAAACCCTGCCGCGCACGGCGATTTATCACCCGCATAAAGCCAATGCCCGTCTCAACGATTGGCAGGCTGACTGGCAAGCTGATTTTCCCGTGGCGGCGGTGCTGTTCTACCGCTCCCATTTGCAGGCGGCCAACACCGGCTTTATCGATGTTTTTTGCCAGCGCTTGCAGGCCGCGGGTCTCAACCCGCTGCCGATGGCGGTGGCCAGTTTGAAAGAGCCCGGCTGCCTGACCGTGGTCGAGGATTTGCTGGACGAAGTGCACGCCTCGGTGATTCTGAACACCACCGGTTTTGCCCAGTCCAGCCCTGAAGCGCCGCACCTGCGGCCGTTTCGCCGCAATATCCCGGTGATCCAGGCGATTTGCGCCCAGGACAACGAGCCCGGCTGGCAGGCCAGCGAGCAAGGCCTCGGCCCACGGGACCTGGCGATGCACATCGCGTTGCCGGAACTGGACGGGCGCATCATCAGCCGGCCCATCAGCTTCAAGGACCTGGCCTGGCGCAGTGAGCGCAGCCAGTCCGATGTGGTGTGCTATCGCGCACAGCCGGAGCGCATGGATTTTGTCGCCGAACTGGCGCGGCGCTGGGTCGAACTGGCGAGGGTGCCGAATGGCGAAAAGCGTATCGCGCTGATCCTCGCCAACTACCCGACCCGGGACGGACGTATCGGCAACGGCGTGGGTCTCGACACCCCAGCCGCCGCGCTGAATATCCTGCGGGCACTGAAAATCCAAGGTTATCCGCTGCCGGACGAGCTGCCGGAAAGCGGAACGGCACTGATCCAGGCGCTCTTGGGCGGCGTCAGCAACGACCTGGACAGCCTCGACTTGCGTCCGTGTCATCAGAGCCTGGCGCTGGATGACTACGAGGCGATGTTCAACCGCTTGCCCGAGTCCAATCGCCAGGCCGTGTTGGCACGCTGGGGTACACCTCATAGCGATCCGATGTTCCGCGACGGCCGCATGATGATCGCGGGCCTGCGTTTGGGCCTGACCTTCGTCGGCATCCAGCCGGCCCGGGGTTACCAGGTGGACGCGAGTGCGGTCTATCACGACCCGGACCTGGTGCCGCCCCATGGCTACCTGGCGTTCTACTTCTGGTTGCGCCACACCTACGGCGCCCACGGCGTGATCCACGTTGGCAAGCACGGCAACCTGGAATGGCTGCCGGGCAAGGGCGTCGGGCTTTCCGAGAACTGCTGGCCCGACGCACTACTGGGGCCGCTGCCGAATATCTACCCGTTTATCGTCAATGACCCGGGCGAGGGCGCCCAGGCCAAGCGCCGCACCCAGGCCGTGATCATCGACCACCTGATGCCGCCGCTGACCCGCGCCGAAACCTATGGGCCGCTGCGCGACCTGGAGTTGCTGGCTGACGAGTATTACGAGGCACAACTGCTCGACCCACGGCGTGCCCGCGAGCTGCAAAAGGACATCCTCAAGCTGGTGCGCGAAACCCGCATCGACCAGGAACTGGCCCTGGACGAAAACCTCGACAGCGACGCCGATGCGGCGATCTGGCTGCCGCGCCTGGACACCTACCTGTGTGACTTGAAGGAGTCGCAGATTCGCGATGGCCTGCACATTTTCGGCGAGTCACCCGAGGGCCGCTTGCGCATCGACACCTTGCTGGCGTTGTTGCGTATTCCGCGTGGCGATGGGCGGGGGCCGCAATCGAGCCTGCTGCGGGTATTGGCCAAGGCCTTCGACCTGGGCTTCGATCCGCTGGACTGCGCCCTGGCCGAGCCGTGGACGGGGCGCCGGCCAGTGGTGTTGCAGAAGATCGACACGCAGTTGTGGCGCACCGCCGGCGACACCCGTGAACGCCTGGAGCTGTATGCCGCGCGCTTGATCGAGCAGGCGCTGGAAGGTGCCGTGGAGCAGCTTGAAGAGCCCGGCTGGGAAGACGTCAAGGCGGTGATCGAGAGCTTGCGCATCGTCGTCGCGCCACGCCTGGATGCCTGCGGCCCGGCGGAAATGCGCGGGTTGCTGGATGCCTTGAGCGGGCGCTTCGTCCCGGCCGGGCCCAGCGGCGCGCCGAGCCGGGGCCGTCTGGACGTGTTGCCTACCGGTCGTAACTTTTTCTCGGTGGATGTGCGCAACCTGCCCACCACCACTGCCTGGCGCATCGGCTTCCAGTCGGCGAACCTGATTCTTGAGCGTCACCTGCAGGATCATGGCGACCACTTGCGCCAACTCGGCCTGTCGGTGTGGGGCACCGCCACCATGCGCACCGGTGGCGACGATATCGCCCAGGCCATGGCGCTGATGGGCGTGCGCCCGGTGTGGGCCACCGGCAGCCAGCGGGTGGATGACTTTGAAATCCTGCCGATCAGTCTGCTGGACCGGCCACGGGTGGATGTGACCTTGCGCGTGTCGGGGTTCTTCCGTGATGCATTCGCCAACCTGATCCGCCTGTTCGATGCGGCGGTGCAAGCCGTGGCGGCGCTGGACGAACCGGATGACCTGAACCCGCTGGCGGCCAAGGTGCGCAGTGAGCGCGAGGCTTTGCGCCTGTCGGGCCTGGACGAGGACGCGGCGGCGAAGCAGGCTGGTTGGCGGATCTTCGGTGCCAAGCCCGGTGCCTATGGTGCCGGCGTGCAGGGCGCGATTGATGGGCGCTTGTGGCAGAGCCGCGAAGACCTGGCCGAGGTTTACCTGAACTGGGGCGGCTACGCCTATGGCGGCTCCGACGAAGGCACCGCCGCCCGCGAACAGTTTGCCCAGCGTTTGAGCCAGGTGCAGGCGGTGTTGCAGAACCAGGACAACCGCGAGCATGACCTGCTCGACTCCAATGATTACTACCAATTCCAGGGCGGCATGCTCGCCGCCGTGGAAACCCTGAGCGGCGACAAGGCTGCCAGCTATCATGGTGACCACAGCCAGCCGGACTTGCCGAAGATCCGCACGTTGAAGGAAGAGTTGAACCGGGTGATTCGTGCCCGGGCGGCCAACCCGAAGTGGATCGAAGGGGTGAAGCGTCACGGCTATAAAGGCGCGTTCGAGATGGCGGCCACCGTGGATAATCTGTTCGCGTTCGACGCTACGACGGCGTTGATCGACGATCATCAATACGCGTTGCTGGCGGATGCCTACTTGCTGGACCCGGACACCCGCGCCTTTGTGCAGCAGCACAACCCGGATGCCCTGCGGGACATGACCGAACGCATGCTCGAAGCCCAGCAACGCGGCATGTGGCAGGAGCCTGGGGCGTACCGCGAGGCGTTGGAAAACCTGTTGTTGGATATAGAAGAAGGCAGTTGATGACCGACATTCCACATTTCCCGCTGTCCGCCGTGGTCGGCGCCGACGACTTGAAACTGGCCCTGTGCCTGACCGCCATCGACCCGAAAATCGGCGGTGTGCTGATCGAAGGCCCGCGGGGCATGGCCAAGTCCACCCTGGCCCGTGGCCTGGCGGACCTGCTCGCCAGCGGCCAGTTCGTCACGCTGCCGTTGGGCGCCACCGAGGAGCGGCTGGTGGGCACACTCGATCTGGACGCGGCACTCAGTGAGGGCCGCGCACAGTTTTCCCCCGGCGTGCTGGCCAAGGCCGACGGCGGCGTGCTCTATGTCGATGAAGTCAACCTGCTGCCCGACCACCTGGTGGACCTGCTGCTGGACGTGGCCGCCAGCGGCACCAACCTGATCGAGCGCGACGGGATTTCCCACCGGCATTCGGCGCGTTTTGTACTGATCGGCACCATGAACCCGGAAGAGGGCGAGCTGCGCCCGCAATTGCTCGACCGGTTTGGTTTCAACGTGGCGCTGAGCGGGCACACCCAGCCGGCCGAACGCGGGCAGATCATCCGTCGCCGCCTGGATTTCGACAGCGACCCTCAGGGTTTCTGCGGGCAATGGGCCGACCGGCAGGCCGCGTTGCGTGAGCGCTGCACCCGGGCCCGCGCCTTGCTGGAGAGCATCCCGTTGGATGACCAGGCGCTGGCGCAGATTACCGAGCGCTGCTTTGCCGCCGGGGTCGATGGCTTGCGCGCCGACCTGGTCTGGCTGCGTGGCGCACGTGCCCATGCGGCCTGGCGGGGCGCGACGGCTATCAGCGAAGAAGATATCGAAGCGGTCGCGGAATTTGCCCTGCGCCATCGTCGTCAGGAGCAATCCCCGCCTGCAACGCCGCCCGCTGGCGGTCAATCACCCAAGCCCAATGATGCACCTGAAGGCCAGGGCCAATGGGGCGACATGCCCGCACCCGCCTTGCCGATAGGCGCTCGCCGTGATGTGCCCACCTGGCCAAAAAAGCCCTAGGCATCCGCCCCAAACCTGACGCGGGGGCGGATGCACGGCCCAAGGCGGGTCGACTGAACAAGGGCCGGCGCGGCCAGGCGCGCAGCGCGGCCGAAGGTTCGATCAACTGGCCGGGTACCTTGCTCGGCGGGCGGCCGCAACGCCGCGAAGATTTGCTGTATCAACTGCGTAGCCGTACGCCCCATGAGCTGTGGCTGGTGATTGTCGATGCTTCGGCCTCCACCCGGCGGCATCAGGCGCTGAGTGATGCCAAGGGATTACTGGCCCAACTGTTCGACGATGCCTATCGACAGCGGGCGCGCATGGCGTTGCTCACCGCGAGCGGGCAATCGCCAAAGTGGCAGGTGCAGGGATTAAAGGCGGCAAAAGGGCTTGGTCATTGGCTTGATGGCCTCGGTGCAGGCGGTGGCACGCCATTGTTGCCAGCGCTGAACGAAGCGGGGCACTGGTTGGCGGCTCGTCGCAAGCGTTACCCGGTGGAGCAGCAGCGGTTGCTGGTGATCACCGATGGACGGCTGAAAGATGTGGCAGGGCTGCCGCCGCTGGACTGCCCGGGCTTGCTGGTGGACATCGAGCGCGGCCCGATTCGGTTGGGCCGTTCAAAGCAGCTGGCTATGGGGTTACAGATTGACTATCGGCATATCGATAACCTGTAAGCGCCGGCACGTTCGGCCAAAGATCCGCCACCAGAAACAACCGTTCGGCTTCTTCCCATTCGCCTTCGCTGTTTTCCACCAGGCGCACCAGCAACTGCGCGGGCGCCATGGGGTCCAGCTCGGTCAGCCAGTGCTGCATCCGGGCCGCGTCCCAGGCTTCGTTCGCCGGGTAGTGCGCCGGCGCCAGCCATGCGTGGCGGGGCAGCGGTTGCCAGCGTCCTGCCGGGCTTTGCTCGATAAACCTCGACCAATCGCGCTGATGCAGCCAACGGCCATTCAGGTGTTGGGGATGCGCGCCCTGCGGGGCCTGCGCCATGCCCGGCCATGGGTAGAGCAGATACCCGCCCAGCCACAGATGGGCATCAAAAGCCTGGATATCCAGCGCGGCCAGGACTTCGCGGCTCTCCGGCCGGGCGGAAATCGGCAGTTGGTGCTGGGCCAGGTGGGCCAGCTTGCGGTCGAGCCGGTCATGACAGCCGGGGCCGAGCCATTGCGCGGTGTCCCGGCCATTACCGTCCTGGGGCCCGAGGTAGAGTTTGATCGCCAGTTCCAGATGATGCACACCGTCACGGTCGCGCAGCAGCATGTCCAGCTCGCCCAGGGTATGCCCGGCCTGGCGGATCGGCAGGTTGGCCGCCAGCAGCTCCACGCCCGGCGCATGCTGCACGGCGAATTGCCACAGCCGTTCGTAATACAACCCCAGCCGGCGGGTGCGTGCCTGGCTCAGCCAATGCAGCAAGGCACTGCTGTCCTGGTCCAGCTGGCGCAGCCACTGCTCCAGCAAATGCGGGGCCTGCACCCAGTCGCTGCCGGTCAGCGGGTGGCGTTGTGGCCACGGCGTTTGCGCGAGCATCGGCGGGGCGAGCATCACCCACGCGAGATCGCGCACCTCGGGGTGACGCAGTTGGCGGGGCAGGTGCTGCAAATCAGGGAACAGAGTCATGGTCCGAGCATAGCCTTTTACAGCCGGGAAGGGGGCTGAGAACCGTTGTCGTCTGGGGTTTGCGGCGACAAAGGATTTTGTGTAACGCCGGCTTTCGCCCATAATCGTTCTTTTTTGCAGAACCCGAACCCCGCAGGAGCCCCATGGAGCAATTTCGCAATATCGGCATTATCGGTCGCCTGGGCAGTACCCAGGTGCTGGACACCGTCCGCCGACTGAAAAAGTTTCTGCTCGAGCGCCACCTGCACGTGATCCTCGAAGACACCATCGCTGAAATCCTCCCGGGCCATGGCCTGCAGACCTCGTCGCGCAAGATGCTCGGTGAAGTCTGCGACATGGTGATCGTGGTGGGCGGCGACGGCAGCCTGCTGGGCGCCGCCCGGGCGCTGGCGCGGCATAACGTGCCGGTGCTGGGGATCAACCGTGGAAGCCTGGGGTTCCTCACCGATATTCGCCCCGACGAGCTGGAAGTCGAAGTGGCCAAGGTGCTGGACGGCCACTACCTAGTGGAAAACCGCTTCCTGCTGCAAGCCGAAGTGCGCCGCCACGGCGAAGCCATCGGCCAGGGCGACGCCCTCAACGATGTGGTGCTGCACCCCGGCAAGTCGACGCGGATGATCGAGTTCGAGTTGTACATCGACGGCCAGTTCGTGTGCAGCCAGAAGGCCGACGGCCTGATCGTCGCCACGCCGACAGGGTCCACGGCCTACGCGCTGTCGGCCGGTGGGCCGATCATGCATCCCAAGCTGGATGCCATTGTGATCGTGCCGATGTATCCCCATATGTTGTCCAGCAGGCCTATCGTGGTCGATGGCAACAGTGAGCTGAAAATCGTGGTGTCAAAAGACATGCAGATCTACCCGCAAGTCTCCTGCGACGGGCAGAACCATTTCACCTGCGCCCCCGGTGACACCATCACCGTGAGCAAAAAGGCACAGAAGTTGCGGTTGATCCACCCGCTGGACCACAACTACTACGAAGTGTGCCGGACCAAGCTGGGCTGGGGCAGCCGCTTGGGGGGTGGAGGCGACTGATGCTCGATCCCGCGCGTAGCTACGACCTGATTGGTGACGTGCACGGTTGCGCTCATACCCTTGAGCACTTGCTCGACCGATTGGGTTACCACAAGCAGGGCGGCACCTGGCGCCATCCGTCGCGAATGGCCGTGTTCCTCGGCGATATCATCGACCGGGGCCCGCGCATTCGCGAGGCGCTGCATATCGTCCACGACATGACCGAGGCCGGCCAGGCACTGTGCATCATGGGCAACCATGAGTTCAACGCGCTGGGCTGGAGCACGCCCGCCGCCCCGGGCAGCGGCAAGCAGTTTGTGCGCGAGCACACGCCACGCCACGCGCGGTTGATCCACGAGACCCTGACCCAGTTCGAACAGCACCCGGCAGACTGGCACGATTTCCTCGGCTGGTTCTATGACATGCCGCTGTTTGTCGACGCCGGGCGATTCCGCGTAGTGCACGCTTGCTGGGACAACGGCTTTATCGAGCCCCTGCGCGCGCATTTCCCGGACGGCTGCATCGACGAACACTTCCTGCAAGCCGCCGCCGTGCCCGGCAGTTTCGCCAGCAATGCCTTCGACCGCCTGTTGCGCGGCACCGACATGCGCCTGCCGGACGGCCTGACCCTGACCGGCGGCGACGGCCTGACGCGTTCGTTCTTCCGTACCAAGTTCTGGGAAGACGACCCGAAAACCTACGGCGACATCGTGTTCCAGCCCGATGCGCTGCCGGAACCGGTGGCCGCCACGCCGCTGTCGTCCACTGAAAAAAATTCCCTGCTGCGCTACGGCGTCGACGAGCCATTGCTGTTCGTCGGCCACTACTGGCGCAGCGGCAAACCGGCGCCGATCCGCCCGAACCTGGCCTGCCTGGACTACAGCGCGGTGCTGTACGGCAAGCTGGTGGCGTACCGGCTGGATCAGGAAACCCGCCTGGACCCGCGTAAATTTGTTTGGGTCGATGTCGAGCGCCCTGAGGTTATTTCATGAGTACCGTTGCTGTATTACGCCTGCCGCTGGCGGTGGATTTGAGTGGTTTCGTCAAGCTTCTGCAACGCATGCAAGTGCCCCATCGCGTCAGCGAAGAAGCCGGGGAGCAGGTGCTGTGGGTGCCTGACTCCATCAGTGAAGACGTGAAGGTCCTGTACCAGCGCTTTCCGGCCGGTGACCCGGACCAGCAACTGGACATTCCCGAGCAGGCGACGTCGACCAGGCGTCCCGGGTTTGCCCAGCAGCTTCGCCACAGCCCGGTGACCGCGTTGGTGTTGCTGCTGAGCATCATCGTCGGCGCCGTTACGTTGCTGGGGGATAACCTGCAAGCCATGAGCTGGCTGACCTTCCTGCCGTTCAGCGTGGCAGGCGAGTACATCCGTTTCACGCCATTGACCGACAGCCTGGCGTCGGGACAGTGGTGGCGCCTGGTCACGCCGATGTTGATCCACTTCGGCATCCTGCACCTGGCCATGAACGGCATGTGGTACTGGGAACTGGGGCGGCGCATCGAGTTGCGCCAGGGCAGCATCAACCTGCTGGGCCTGACCCTGCTGTTCAGCCTGGTGTCGAACTACGCTCAATACTATTTTGGTGGTCCCGGCCTGTTTGGCGGGTTGTCCGGCGTGCTGTATGGCTTGCTCGGGCATTGCTGGATCTATCAGTGGGTGTCGCCGAATCCGGTGTATCGCCTGCCTCGCGGGGTGTTGGTGATGATGCTGGTGTGGCTGGTGCTGTGCCTGTCGGGCCTGGTCTCGATGATCGGCTTCGGCGAAATCGCCAACGCGGCCCACGTGGGTGGCCTGGTGATGGGTTGCCTGACCGGTTTGTTGGGTGGCTTGTACAGCCGCCGCAAAATGTCTCCTATTTAGTTAAGGAAGAGTCTTATGTCCTCTTTTGTCGAAATGATCGAAAACATCACCCCGGACATCTACGAGAGCCTCAAGCTCGCCGTGGAAATCGGCAAATGGTCCGATGGCCGCAAGCTCACCGCCGAGCAGCGTGAACTGTCGTTGCAGGCGGTGATCGCCTGGGAACTGCAGAACCTGCCGGAAGACCAGCGCACCGGCTACATGGGCCCGCAGGAATGCGCCTCGAAGTCGGCGCCGGTGCCGAACATCCTGTTCAAGTCGGATGCCATCCATTGATTGAGATTGGCCGTGGTGCAGTCAGCAAGATGTCGGCGCAGTTGGGTGAGCCGACCGTTCAATACGCGTTTCGCCTGGGCGATACCGAGGTGCCGGTCAATCCATTGATCGGCACTACCGTGCGCCTGGAATACCTCGGTGCGATCCATTGCACCCATTGCGGTCGCAAGACCAAGACCAGTTTCAGCCAGGGTTACTGCTACCCGTGCATGACCAAACTGGCCCAGTGCGACCTGTGCATCATGAGCCCCGAGCGCTGCCATTACGACGCCGGCACCTGCCGCGATCCGGCCTGGGGTGAAAAATTCTGCATGACCGACCACGTGGTGTACCTGGCGAACTCGTCGGGGATCAAGGTCGGCATCACCCGCGCCAGCCAGCTGCCGACCCGCTGGCTCGACCAGGGTGCCAGCCAGGCGCTGCCGATCATGCGCGTTGCCACGCGCCAGCAGTCGGGCTTCGTCGAGGACCTGTTCCGCAGCCAGGTGGCCGACAAGACCAACTGGCGCGCGCTGCTCAAGGGCGACGCGCAGGCCGTCGACCTTGCGCAGGTGCGTGACGAACTGTTCGCCAGCTGTGCCGAAGGCATGCTCGGTTTGCAGGAACGCTTTGGCCTGCAGGCCATCCAACCGGTGACCGACATCGAACCGATCGAAATCCGCTACCCGATCGAGCAGTATCCGACCAAGATCGTCAGCTTCAACCTGGACAAGAACCCGATTGCCGAAGGCACGCTGATGGGGATTAAGGGCCAATACCTGATCTTCGATACCGGCGTGATCAATATTCGTAAATACACGGCCTACCAGCTCGCCGTGCATCAGTAGAAGGACGACAGACATGCGCACCGAACAGCCGAAGATGATTTACCTGAAGGACTATCAGGCGCCGGACTACCTGATCGACGAGACGCACCTGACCTTCGAGTTGTTCGAGGACCATAGCCTGGTCCACGCGCAGCTGGTGATGCGCCGCAACCCCGAGCGCGGCGCCGGCTTGCCGCCGCTGGTGCTGGACGGGCAGCAGCTGGAGCTGCTGTCGGTGAACCTGGCCGACCAGGAACTGACCGACGCCGACTACCAGTTGAGCGACAGCCACCTGACCGTGCACCCCACCAGCGCGACCTTCACCCTCGACACCACGGTGAAGATCCACCCGGAAACCAATACCGCCCTGGAAGGCCTGTACAAATCCGGCGGCATGTTCTGCACCCAGTGCGAGGCCGAGGGTTTCCGCAAGATCACCTATTACCTCGACCGTCCGGACGTGATGAGCGTGTTCACCACCACGGTGATCGCCGAGCAACACAGCTACCCGGTGTTGCTGTCCAACGGCAACCCGATTGCTTCCGGCCCTGGCGAAGACGGCCGGCACTGGGCGACCTGGGAAGATCCGTTCAAGAAGCCGGCGTACCTGTTTGCACTGGTGGCCGGTGATTTGTGGTGTGTCGAAGACACCTTCACCACCATGACCGAGCGCACCGTGGCGCTGCGTATCTATGTCGAGCCGGAAAACATCGACAAGTGCCAGCACGCCATGAACAGCCTGAAGAAATCCATGCGCTGGGACGAGGAAGTCTATGGCCGTGAGTACGACCTCGACATCTTCATGATCGTCGCGGTCAACGACTTCAACATGGGCGCCATGGAAAACAAGGGCCTCAACATCTTCAACTCCAGCGCCGTGCTGGCCCGTGCCGAAACCGCCACCGACGCCGCGCACCAGCGAGTCGAGGCGATCGTTGCCCACGAATACTTCCACAACTGGTCGGGCAACCGCGTGACTTGCCGCGACTGGTTCCAGCTGTCGCTGAAGGAAGGCTTCACGGTGTTCCGTGATTCGCAGTTCTCTGCCGACATGAATTCGGCCACCGTCAAGCGCATCCAGGACGTGGCTTATCTGCGCACTCACCAGTTCGCCGAAGATGCCGGTCCCATGGCCCACGCGGTGCGTCCGGACGGCTTTATCGAGATCTCCAACTTCTACACCCTGACCGTGTACGAAAAGGGCTCGGAAGTCGTCCGTATGATCCAAACCTTGCTCGGCGCCGAAGGGTTCCGCAACGGCAGCGACCTGTACTTCGAACGCCACGACGGCCAGGCTGTGACCTGCGATGACTTCATCAAGGCCATGGAAGACGCCAACGGCGCTGACCTGACCCAGTTCAAGCGCTGGTACAGCCAGGCCGGTACGCCACGTCTGGCGGTGAGCGAGTCCTACGACCCGGTGGCTAAAACCTACAGCCTGACCTTCCGTCAAAGCTGCCCGGAAACCCCGGACAAGGTGGAAAAACTGCCGTTCGTGATTCCGGTTGAGCTGGGCCTGCTGGACGGGAAGGGCGCGGGCATCGCCTTGCGCCTGGCCGGTGAAACCGCTGCCGGCGCCACGTCCCGCGTGATCTCGGTGACCGAAGCCGAACAGACCTTCACCTTTGTCGACATCGCCGAGCACCCGCTGCCGTCGCTGCTGCGTGGCTTCTCGGCGCCGGTGAAGCTGAGCTTCCCGTATAACCGCGACCAACTGATGTTCCTGATGCAGCACGACAGCGATGGCTTCAATCGCTGGGACGCCGGCCAGCAGCTGTCGGTGCAGGTGTTGCAGGAGCTGATCGCCCAACATCAGCAGGGCAAGGCGCTGGTGCTGGATCAACGCCTGATCACCGCATTGCGCAGCGTATTGAGCGACGAAAGCCTGGATCAGGCGATGGTCGCCGAGATGCTCTCGCTGCCGAGCGAAGCCTACCTGACCGAAATCAGCGAAGTGGCGGATGTCGACGCCATCCACGCGGCCCGCGAGTTTGCTCGCAAGCAGTTGGCCGACAACCTGTTCGAAGGCCTGTGGCTGCGTTACCAGGCCAATCGCGACCTGTCGAAGAAAACCCCGTACGTGGCCGAGGCGGAACACTTTGCCCGTCGCGCCTTGCAGAACATTGCGCTGTCGTACCTGATGCTCAGCGGCAAGCCGGAAGTGCTGGCGGCGACCCTTGAACAGTTCGACGCGTGCGACAACATGACCGAGCGCCTGACGGCCCTGGCTGTGCTGGTCAACTCGCCGTTCGAAGAAGAGAAAGCCAAGGCGCTGGCGGTGTTTGCCGAGAACTTCAAGGACAACCCGCTGGTCATGGACCAGTGGTTCAGCGTGCAGGCGGGCAATGGTTTGCCGGGCGCGCTGGAGCGGGTCAAGACGTTGATGCAGCACCCTGCGTTCAACATCAAGAACCCGAACAAGGTGCGGGCACTGGTGGGCGCGTTTGCCGGGCAGAACCTGATCAACTTCCACGCGGCGGATGGTTCGGGCTATCGGTTCCTGGCGGACCTGGTGATCCAGTTGAATGGCTTCAACCCCCAGATTGCTTCGCGGCAATTGGCGCCGTTGACCCGCTGGCGCAAGTACGACAGCGCGCGGCAGGCGCTGATGAAAGGCGAGCTGGAGCGGATTCGCGCTTCGGGCGAGCTGTCCAGCGATGTGTTTGAAGTGGTGAGCAAAAGCCTCGCTTAACTGAGGCTGAGTACTGCATCTGTGGCGAGGGAGCTTGCTCCCGCTGGAGTGCGCAGCGCTCCCAAGATTTTGGGGCCGCTACGCAGCCCAGCGGGAGCAAGCTCCCTCGCCACAACGGGTCTTAGATAACCGGCGGCCAGCGCAGGTCTTGTGCATCATCGTCCGTATAACGTGGGAAGCGTTCCGCGATCATCTCGTGGGGCACGCCCAGCGGTATCGCGCTGGCAGCATCCAGGCGGGCCACTTGCTCAGCCGAGAGTTGCACACTCAACGCACCCAGGGTGCCGTCCAGTTGTTCGCGGGTACGCGGCCCCAGGATCGGGATCAGCGCGGTAGTGGAACGACGGGCCTTTTCCCGTAGCCAGGCGATGGCGATGTGAGTCGGCGTGGCGTCCAGTTCACCGGCAACCGCCAGCAGGGTGTCGAGCACTGCGGTTTCCCGTGCGCTTTTTTCAGCGTGGACCAAAATCCCCAGCTTGCTGGCGCGGGTATCGTCCTGGCTGTTGCGGTACTTCCCGGTCAGAAAACCACCCCCCAGCGGTGACCATAAAGTCGCGGCCAGGCCCAGGGCCTCGGCCATGGGCAGCAGCTCGCGGTCAGCGGTGCGTTCGGCCAGGCTGTATTCGGTCTGGATCGCTACCAGGGGTGCAAAGCCGCGCACTTCAGCGAGCAGGTCGGCGCGGGCAATGCGCCAGGCGGGGAAGTTGGACAGCCCGGCGTAGTGGATCTTGCCGGCACGCACCAGGTCATCAAAACCCCGCAGGATCTCTTCCATCGGCGTGACGTTGTCGCTGATATGCGCCCAGAACAGGTCGATGTGGTCGGTGTTCAAGCGTTTCAGGCTTTCTTCGACGGCGCGCACCATGTTCTTGCGGTTGTTGCCAAGCTTGAGGGTGCCTTCGTCTTGAGGCTGGGTGCGCAGGGTGTATTTGCTGGCGATCACCAAGCGGTCGCGTTCCGAGGCAATGAACTCGCCGAGCAGCACTTCCGATTGGCCGAACTGGTAGCCGTTGGCAGTATCGAGGAAGTTTCCGCCGGCCTCCAGATAGCCGTCGTAGATTCGCTTGGACTCTTCGCGCTCGGCGCCGTGGCCCCAGCCTGTGCCGAAATTGGCGGTACCCAGGGCCAGCTCTGAAACCCGCAGGCCGCTGCGACGGCCAAAGACTTTATTGCGCATACCGAAACTCCTGACGCTGTGGTTGGTTTAAATGTTTCGCAACATCTATTAAATATGATGCGAGTCATATATTTCGTCAAGGAGCTTTTTTGGCGGCTGAAGGGAAGGGTGCCTGCTCCTGACACTTTCTGACGGAGGCCTCTGCTAAGCTGCGCCACCTTTCTTTTTCGAGCATGATCAACGTGTCGCGTACCAGTCGTCTGTTGACCTTGTTGCAAGTCCTGCGGGGCAAAAAGCGCCCGGTGACGGCCGCCGTGCTGGCGGCAGAACTGGAGATTTCCGAGCGCACGCTGTACCGCGATATCGCCGAACTGACCGCGTTGGGCGCACCGATCTACGGCGAGGCGGGCGTGGGCTATGTGCTGCGTGCGGGCCTGTTCCTGCCGCCGCTGATGCTCAATGCCGACGAGACCGAAGCCATCGTGCTGGGCTTGCGGTATGTCGACCAGCGCGGTGATGACGTACTGAGCCAGGCGGCGGCCAATGCGCTTGCAAAGATCGCCGACGTGCTTGACCCGGCTGCCCAGGAAGCCTTGCGCAATCCGACGGTGCTGCCGGGCCCGCCAGGCTTCGGCTACCCGGAAAACCGCGTGCCGTTGAATGTGTTCCGCGAGGCCATTCGCGGCCAGGCCAAGCTGCACATCGACTACGCCGATGCCAGCCAGACCGCCAGCCAGCGCCTGATCTGGCCCCTGGCCCTGGGCTTTCTCAACGAAGTGCGGGTGATCGTCGCGTGGTGTGAATTGCGTGGGGCCTATCGCACCTTCCGCACCGACCGAGTGGCCGCCGCGCGCCTGCAAGGTGAACGTTATCCGGGGCGCCGCAGCGATTGGTTGCGGGGCTGGCGCAAGCTGATGGAACAGAACGAATCCGGGCCGTTCACTCCTGACAAGAACTGACACAGCGCTGCTTTAGCATGGCTCCATAAATCACTAAAAAGGAGCTGTCACCATGTCCCAACCCACCCCTGAACTGGCCCCGGCTATTGCAACCTACATTGCTGCGGCGAATGCCGGCGACACCTCGCTGGTGGCCGACTGTTTCGCCGAAGATGCCAACGTGTTCGACGAAGGCGAGCACCGGGTAGGTACAGCCGCCATCGCCCGCTGGATGGAAGACACCGGGCGTCGTTACCAGCCCAGGGTCCAGGTGCTGAATGTGCAGCACCGCACGGGCAAGGTGCTGGTCAGCAACCTGATCACCGGCAGCTTTCCCGGCAGCCCGCTGGAGCTGCGCTATACCTTCCGCCTCAATGAACACGGCAAGATTGCCCGTTTGGATATTTCCCTGTAGCCGTCATGGCATACTGCCGGGCATGACTTTCGACTCGCCACTTGCCGCCTATCAGCACGCCATCACCGAACAGGGTTTTGTCCCCGACGACGCCCAGCGTGAGGCGGTGCAAGCCCTGCAGGACTGCCATCAGGCCTTGCACCACGGCCCTGGGCCCATCACTGGGGTGTACCTGTGGGGCCCGGTCGGCCGGGGCAAGACCTGGCTGATGGACCAGTTCTACCAAAGCCTGGGAGTGCCAGCGCGGCGCCAGCATTTTCATCACTTCATGGGCTGGGTGCACCAGCGTTCATTCCAGCTCACGGGCACCCACGATCCCTTGCAGGCCCTGGCCCGCGAACTGAGCCGGGAAGTGCGGGTGCTGTGTTTCGATGAGTTGTTTGTCAACGACATTGGTGACGCCATCATCCTCGGCCGGCTGTTCCAGGTGATGTTCGAGGAAGGCGTGGTGATGGTCTGCACGTCCAACCAGCCACCGGACCAGCTGTACGCCGACGGTTTCAACCGGGATCGTTTCCTGCCGGGAATCGAGGCGATCAAACAGCATATGCGGGTGGTGGCAGTCGATGGCGGGGAGGATCATCGGCTGCACCCGGGCACCGCACTGCAGCGTTACTGGGTCGACCAGCCCGACGCGTTGGCCGAGGTGTTTCGCCAGTTGAGCGCCGGGCAGGCAGTGAGCAGCGCCCCGGTTGCGGTCGGCTACCGCTCCATCGTGGCAGTGCAGTCCAGTGAAACCGTGCTGTGGTGTTGCTACGCCGACCTGTGTGAGCGGCCGTTGGCGGCGATGGATTTCATGCTGCTGTGTGATCGGTTCAAGGCCATTTTGCTCGGCGAGGTGCCCAACCTCAGCGCGCAAAAGCGCCCGGGACGAATCGCTCGTGGCACCGAAGACGCTGCCGAACGGGTGGACGCCGGGGACCGGGAACTGCCGGAACTGTCGGTGCATGACGACAGCGTCCGGCGTTTCATCGCGCTGGTGGACGAGTGCTACGACCGCAAGGTGCCGCTGTACATCGAGGCCCGGGTGCCGCTGGAAAGCCTCTACACCGAGGGTTACCTGGAGTTTCCATTCCGCCGCACCCTGAGCCGCCTGCAGGAGATGCAACTGGCACGGTTTGGCGAGCCTGGCGCGCTTTCACGCGGGCAAATGTAGTTAATCTCCTTCATCTAATGCCTGCACCACGCTTACAATCGAGCCCTTTTATGGGGACCGAGTCCCTGTCGCACCGTCAACGAGGAAGGAAATGGACAGCGCAGACATCCTGGTGCTGCAAGCCAGCTACACCAATCCGGTACACGCCGAGGCCATTGGCCTGGTGCTCAATCATTACGCCGAAGACCCCATGGGCGGTGGCCACAGCCTGCCGGCCGACCGCTTGCAGCAACTGCCGGCAGAGCTGGCCAAGCGTGCCCACGCGTTCAGTGTGCTGGCCTTTGTCGGCGGTACGCCGGCCGGCCTGGTGAACTGCTTTGAAGGGTTTTCCACCTTTGCCTGCCGCCCGCTGGTCAACGTGCACGACGTGGTGGTGATGGATCAATTCCGTGGCCTGGGGCTGAGTCAGAAGATGCTGCAAAAGGTCGAGGAAATTGCTCGCCAGCGCGGTTGCTGCAAGATCACCCTCGAGGTGCTTGAAGGCAACGCCGTGGCGCAGTCGGCGTATCGAAAGTTTGGGTTTGATGATTCGGTATTTGATCCGCAACATGGCCGGATGTTGTTCTGGAGCAAGCCGCTTTAATTAATGTTTATTTAATTAAAGGCAAAAAAAAGGCGCCAGCAAGTGGCGCCAAATTGACCTTGGCTATCAGAGCGGAATAGCACAGGTATTGCGGGTAAATCAGCTGTTCGGTGTGTTGGTAGTTTGGTCGGCCGTTGCCGGCTTTTCGGTCTTGCCGTCAGCCATTGCGGTTTGCTGGGCAGCACCGTGAGTCTGTTCCTGAACGAAGGTGAAGTTGTTGTAGAACTCCTTCGAACGCTCTGAGCCGCCTTCTGCAAAGGCGGCTACGGAAGTCATGGTCATCAGGCCGGCAAGGATAACAGTCGAAAATTTCATGGCAGTGTCTCAGTAAGTGTGTTGGGTCCGCGCGTTGTCATCAGCGGCGGGATGGGGAGACTGTGGGCCAATGATATTAAGTAAGGGTTAACCTCGCGCTGACCGAAAGTTAACGATTTCGTTAACTTCCAATCTTTAGCAGCGATGAATTCAGAGCTTCCAGTCCAGTGCAACGCTGATAGAGCGCGGGTCTCCCCAATACACGCCGTTATAGAAGCCGACGCGCTCGTAATATTTTTTATCAAATAGGTTGTTGATATTAAGTGACGCCGACAAGTGGTCATCGAACTCATAGCGCGACATCAGGTTGACCACGGTATAGGCCTGCTGGGTGATCCGGGTGCGCTCCCTGATCAGGGCTCCATTGGTGTCCCGGCCAACCGGGCGATAGGCGAAGTCGTAGAAGTCGCTTTGCCAATTCACCGCGCCGCCGACCGTCAGCGCGTGCCATTCGCCGGGCAGGCGGTAGGCCGTGGACACGCGCAGCAGGTTCAGCGGCAGGTGGGTGTTATTGCGCTGCTTGTCCCCGTTCAGGGAGTGGGTGTAGGTGTATCCGGCGGTCAGGTTCCAGTCGGGGCGCACCTCTCCGGACACCTCTACCTCGAAACCCTGAACCTTGTTGCCTTTGCCGCCGGATGTGAAGAACTGCTCACCGGTCTTCGGATCCGGTGGGGTCAAACTGTCCAGTTCCGCGACGTTGTCCTGTTTGCTCCAGAAGTACGCGGCCGCCAGGTTCAGGCGCTCTTCCAGCAGGCTGCCCTTGATGCCCACTTCATAGTTGCTGCCTACCACCGGCTCCAGGTATTGCTTGCCGGCGTTGCGTTCTTCCTGCGGGTTGAAGATGTCGGTGTAGCTGGCGTAGACGGTGTACTCCGGGGTCAGGTCGTAGAGCAGGCCGGCGTAGGGTGTCCACATGTCGTTGTGGGTCTGGCTGGATTTTGACGTACCGAGGAACTGGTCAGTGTCCCTGTTGTAGTTGTAGGTGGTGCTCTCGATCTCCCAGCTGCCGTAGCGGCTGCCCAATACCGCATGCAGGCGATCGGTCAGGCTCAGGCGGGTGGCCAGGTAGCCGGCCTTTTGGCGGGTGCTGCCTTGTTCGCCCTTGAGGCCGGTGTTGGTGTCGGGGAATTTGCCGATCCCGCCCATGTGTTTCCAATCGTCGATGCTGGTGTAGTCCTTCGGCACCGTACCGCTGCGCAGGTGTGGCGAAGCGTCACGCTGCTCGGACTCGCCGTAACCCACCATCAATTCGTGCTCACGACCCAGCAGGGCATAGGACCCGGACAGGTTCAAGTCGACCACGTCCATTTTCGAGGTGCCGAGCATGTGGCTGGTCCAGGCGGTCATGCCGCTGCGGTCGGCATTCGGGAAGCCTGAGCCGCCGTAATAGACCTTGCCGTCGGTGTCGCTTTCACGGTGGGTATAGGCGGCCTTCAGGTGCCAGTCACCCGCCAGGCGGTGGTCGAGGGTAGCGAAGGTGGTTTCATCTTTCAGCGGCCAGGAACTCCAGTGGGCCGCGATGTTGGCGGAGCGGGGCAGCCTGGCTTTGCTGCCGTCGCTGTTCCAGTAGGGCAAGGTGCCCCAAGCGGTGCCCTGCACATGCTTGTTCTGGTAATCGAAGCCCACCGCCAGCACCGTGTCGTCGGTCAGGTCGCCTTCGAGGATGCCGTAGCCGACTTCCCGTTGCAGCGCGTAGTTGTCGCGGTAGGACTGGGTGTCACGGTAGGCGAGAACCGTGCGGCCGCGCAGGCGCCCGTCAAATGCCAGGGGGCCGCTAACGTCCAGGTAGCTGTAGTAATTGTCGTGGGAGCCGCCACTGACGCCTGTCTTGGCCTGCCACTGTGCGGTCGGGCGTTTGCGCACCATGTTGACCGTGGCCGAGGGGTCGCCGGCGCCGGTGGTCAGGCCGGTGGCGCCGCGGACCACTTCGACCCGGTCGTAGATGATGGTGTCGGCATCGGACTTCATGCGGCCGAAGGTGTTGAGCATGCCGTCAATCTGGAAGTTGGTGATGCCGTAGCCGCGCGAGGAATAGCCGACCCGGTCGGAGTCCAGGTGCTGCACCACCACGCCGGTGGTCTGGCGCATCACTTCGGTCAGGGTGTTGAGGTTGAAGTCGTCCATCTGCTGGCGGGTGATCACCGAGACTGACTGCGGGGTTTCCTTGATGGACAGGTTCAACCGGGTGGCGGTGCCCATTGAGCCTGTGGTGTAGGCACCGGTGTGTTCGGTGTTGGCGCCAAGGCCTTCGGCGGTGATGCTGGTGCTGCCCAGTTCCAGGGCTTTCGCCGGCGCTTGGGATTCCTGGTCGGGGTCGTTTTCGGCCAGCAGGTCCGGGCTCAGCACCACGCTGAAGAGGCCCAGGGTCAAGGTCATGGAACGGGTAATAGGCGCGAACATCGCGGCGAACTCCTTGTCGTCTATGAAAAATGCCATTGGCTCAAAGACGAAAGGAGGCGGGGAACTTTAGCGCTAAACGAGAATAATTATTATCTTAACGTTGCAGCCAAATCGGGTTTCACCGCATTGCGCGGATGAAACCCGGGCGATTCAAGCTACTTGACGACCACGTTGGCGGCGTCTGGCTTGGGCTTGATCAGGCTGAAATCAATCAGCGGTTTTTGCTGGCGTGCATACGGGTCGCCAATCAGCCGTGGCCGAGGCTTGAAGCTGTCACTGACCAGGCTCTTGCTGTGGTCCAGTTCGTCGAAGCTCAACCCGGCCATGTCGGCCCAGGTATGGATCAGCTGCGAGCTGGTGTAAGGGCGCTGCAAGTCACCGGCAAAACTCCAGTCATGGCTTTCACGCCACTTGGGTGATGCGTAGGCCATGAACGGAATGGTGTACATCGGTGCCGTCGGCTTGCCTTCGTTGCGGCCCAGGGTGTTGTGGCCGGCCGAATCGAACACGTCTTCGCCGTGGTCGGAAAGGTACAGCAGGAAACCGTTCGGATCGGTCTTGGCGTAGTCCTTGATCAGGCTCGACACCACGAAATCGTTGTAAAGCACCGCATTGTCGTAGCTGTTGTAGGTCGGCAACTGTGCGTCGCTGACCCCCTCAGGCACGCCCTGGCGGTCGGTGAACTTGTCGAAGGTCGGCGGGTAGCGGTACTGGTAGCTCATGTGGGTACCCAGCAGGTGCACCACGATGAATTTGCGTTCGGCAGTGTCGGACATGGCCTTGGCAAACGGCTCCAGCACGTCGCCGTCATACTGGCGCGCATTCTGGTTGCGGTTGTTGTTCAGGTACACCTGCTCGTCGGCCTGTTCGGAGAAGGTCGTGAGCATGGTGTTGCGCTTGGTCATGGTCTGCTGGTTGGTGATCCAGAAGGTCTTGTAGCCGGCCTGCTTCATCACGCTGACGATGGAGGGGGTCTTGAGGTACAGGTCCGGGTTTTCTTCGTCGGCGAAGGTCAGCACCTGTTGCAGCGCCTCGATGGTGTACGGGCGCGGGGTAATGACGTTGTCGAACACCGCCAGTTGGTCCCGCAGCTTGTCCAGTTCCGGCGTGGTGTTGCGCGGGTAGCCATACAGGCTCATGCGCTGGCGGTTGGTGGACTCGCCGATCACCAGCACCAGGGTCGACGGCTGGCCGGCCATGCTGTCCTTGAGGTTGGTCAGGGGCGGGATCTTGCTGGCGCTGGTCAGCATGCCTTGCATGTTATCCAGTTGTTCGGTGTAGCGGCGGTAGGCGACGATCATCTGCCATGGCACTGCCGGCTCGATACGGGTTTCGAAGCGGTCGATGGCCAGTTCCATGGTCTCGCTCTTGGCGATCTGCTTGACCAGCGGGTAGCCGACGATGGCAATCACGATTGCGGCAGCCGCCAGCATGGCCTGGCCACGTGGCAGGTAAACCGGGCGTACGCGGGTCCACAGGAAAACGGCCATGGCGGTGTGGGCAATGAACGCCAGCACGATCCACCAGGCAAAGTATTGGGTGGCGTATTCGCCGGCTTCAGAGATGTTCGACTCGAACATGATGAAGATGACGCTTTGAGAGAATTCCTGCTGGTAGATGAAGAAATAACCCAGGCTGGCCATGGAACAGGCCCACAGCACCACGCCAATCAACCCCGCCACCAGGCGCGCGCGACGCGGGAACAACAGCATCGGCGCCAGCCACAGGGCGCTCATGAAGAATGCCTGGCGGAAACCACTGAAGCCGGAGGTGCCGGTCAGTTGGATCAGCAGTTGGGTAATGCCCGAGAAATACCAGAAGAACAGAAACATCCAGCCGAGGCCGGCCCAATCAAAACCTTTCGCAGACGTAGTGCTGCGTTTGAACATCGCCATCCAGCGCTCCAACCCGATAATTTCAGTGTCAACGCGCAGGGATGCACGCAAACAGAGGGCCTGCGCACGTAGCGCGGCCCTATTCGGCGGGAGTATCGGGAGGGGGATGTGAAAACTTCGTGAGTTATTCCTGAACGGTTCGTTCAGCCCACGTTCAGCAAAGTGCGGGCTGGGTGCCGGACGGCTGATTGAGCTGGCCCTGCAGGTGCGAGCGCAAACGCATGACTTCCTGCTGCAGTTGGTCGCGCTCGTTTTTCAACTGGCGCAATTCATCGCGGCGAATGGTGACGTAGAGGGTCTGTGGCGGACGGGTCATGTGTGCAGTGCTCATTGCTTACCTCGCAAATAGCCGGTCTATCGCGGTGCCAGAGCGCTTGAATCGAGGCTCTCGGCAACAGTCGGGGCAATTCTGAATTCTTTTTTTAATGAAGGGAACTTTTTTATTTTTGATGGTCGTTGTGACTTTTAACCCACTGAAGGCGAAAGGATGGCCACTTTTTGTCATGAAACTATGCCAATCCGCTCTGGACTAACCCTCATTAGCCTCATTGCGCTATAAACTGTGACACACATTTATTCGTAGTAAGGAGCATCAGCACATGCAACTGGGGATTATTGGACTAGGCCGCATGGGTGGCAACATTGCGCGGCGCCTGATGCTCAATGGGCATACCACCGTGGTTTACGACCGCAATGAAGCATTCGTAAAAGGTCTGGCAGGCGAGGGCGCCACGGGCGTTGCTGACCTGGCAGGCCTGGTGGCCGGGCTGCAAAAGCCCCGGGCGATCTGGGTGATGCTGCCGGCAGGCGACCCGACCGAGAACACCATTGAAGAACTGAGCCAACTGCTTGAAGACGGTGATGTGATCATCGACGGCGGCAACACCTTCTATAAGGATGACATCCGTCGGGCCAAGGCCCTGTCGGAAAAAGGCCTGCACTATGTCGACGTCGGCACCTCCGGCGGCGTCTGGGGCCTGGAGCGCGGCTACTGCATGATGATCGGCGGCGACGCCGAGACCGTTAAGCTGCTGGACCCGATCTTCGAAAGCCTGGCACCGGGCCTGGGCACCATCCCGCGTACCAAGGACCGTTCCGCCGCAGCGGACAGCCGTGCCGAGCGCGGCTATATCCACGCAGGGCCTGCCGGTTCCGGGCACTTCGTCAAGATGATCCACAACGGCATCGAGTACGGGATGATGCAGGCCTTCGCCGAAGGTTTCGACATCCTCAAGACCAAGAATTCGGAGAACCTGCCGCAAGACCAGCGCTTCGACCTGAATGTTGCCGATATCGCCGAAGTCTGGCGCCGCGGCAGCGTGGTGTCGTCCTGGCTGCTGGACCTGACCGCCGACGCCCTGGCCACCGATCCGAAGCTCGACGGGTATTCCGGCTCGGTCGCCGACAGTGGCGAAGGCCGCTGGACCATCGAGGCCGCCATGGAACAATCGGTACCGGTTCCGGTGCTGTCGAACTCGCTGTTCGCACGCTTCCGCTCCCGCCAGCAAAGTACCTACGGTGACAAAATGCTTTCTGCCATGCGCTTCGGCTTTGGCGGCCATGTGGAGACTCCCAAAAAATGACCGCCAACGGCAAGAAACCCAAGGCCGAACCCGCTCCGCCCACCACACTGTTTCTGTTTGGTGCCCACGGTGACCTGGTCAAGCGCCTGCTCATGCCGGCGCTGTACAACCTCAGCCGCGACGGGCTGCTGGGCGATGGCTTGCGCATTGTCGGCGTTGATCACAACGCCATCAGCGACGCCGATTTCGCCAAGAAGCTCGAGGACTTCATTCGCACCGAGGCCGCCAGCAAGGTCAAGGGCAATGCCGAGAACGCCCTGGACCCTGCATTGTGGGAACAGTTGGCCAAAGGCATCAGCTACGTCGAGGGTGATTTCCTCGACGACGGCACCTACGCCGATATCGGCAAGAAGATTGCCGACAGCGGTACTGGCAACGCGGTGTTTTACCTCGCCACTGCGCCGCGTTTCTTCGCCGAAGTGGTGCAGCGCCTCGGCGCGGCCGGCTTGCTGGAAGAAACCCCGGAGGCGTTCCGCCGGGTGGTGATCGAAAAGCCGTTCGGCTCCGACCTCGCCACTGCCGAAGCGCTGAACGCCTGCCTGCTCAAAGTGATGAGCGAAAAGCAGATCTACCGCATCGACCATTACCTGGGCAAGGAAACCGTCCAGAACATCCTCATCAGCCGTTTTTCCAATGTGCTGTTCGAGGCGTTCTGGAACAACCACTACATTGACCACGTACAAATCACCGCCGCCGAAACCGTCGGCGTGGAAACCCGTGGCAGTTTCTTCGAACACACCGGCACCCTGCGGGACATGGTGCCCAATCACCTGTTCCAGTTGCTGGCGATGGTCGCCATGGAACCGCCGGCTGCCTTTGGTGCCGACGCAGTGCGGGGCGAGAAGGCCAAGGTGATCGGGGCCATCCGGCCCTGGTCGCTGGAAGACGCACGGGCCAACTCGGTGCGTGGCCAGTACACCTCGGGTGAAGTCGGCGGCAAGCAGTTGCCGGGTTACCGCGAAGAGGCCAATGTTGCGCCCGACAGCAGCACCGAGACCTTCGTTGCCCTCAAGGTGTTGATCGACAACTGGCGTTGGGTGGGGGTGCCGTTTTACCTGCGCACCGGCAAGCGCATGAGCATCCGCGACACCGAGATCATCATCTGCTTCAAGCCGGCGCCTTACGCGCAGTTCCGTGATACCGAGGTCGATGAACTCAAGCCGACGTACCTGAAGATCCAGATCCAGCCGAATGAAGGCATGTGGTTCGACCTGCTGGCGAAAAAGCCCGGGCCGACCCTGGACATGGCCAACGTGGAACTGGGGTTTGCCTACAAGGACTTCTTCGAGATGCAGCCGTCGACAGGTTACGAAACCCTGATCTACGACTGCATGACCGGCGACCAGACCTTGTTCCAGCGCGCCGACAACATCGAGAACGGCTGGCGTGCGGTGCAGCCTTTTCTCGATGCGTGGAAGCAGGACGACGGTATCCAGGCCTACAAGGCGGGCGAGGACGGCCCGGCGGCGGCTGATGCGTTGCTGGCCCGCGATGGCCGTACCTGGCACAGCCTCGGATGAGTGACTTGCCGAGTCAACCCATCCGTTTTGTGTTGAGTGATATGGATGGCACGTTGCTGCATCCGGATCACAGCCTCAGCCAGCGCACCATTGATACGGTTCGCGCCTTGCGCGCGGCCGGGGTGTTTTTCAGCCTGGCCAGCGGGCGACCGCCCAAGGCCATGCGTCAGCAGGTCGAAGCGCTGGGCATCGATGTGCCGATTGCCGGCTTCAACGGCGGCACGCTGGTCAATCCCGACGGCAGTATTCTGGTGGCGCATCACTTGCCGGCAGAAGCGGCGCTGGTGGCGTTGGCCTTGTTTACGCCGCAGCCGGACGTTGAAGTCTGGCTGTTTGCCGACGGCGACTGGCTGCGTCGCGATCCCGGCGGACCGATGGCGGTTCGCGAGGAGCACGGCCTGGGCTATGGGGCGATTGTGGTGGAGAGCTTCGAGCCGTATCTGGATCGGGTCGACAAGATTGTTGCGGCCAGTACCAATACCCAGCTGCTGATGGAGCTTGAGGCGCAGTTGCAGCCCAGGGTCGAGGGATTGGCCCAGGTGTCGCGTTCGCAGCCGGTGTTCCTGGATGTCACCGCCATGAAGGCCAACAAGGGTGAAGCATTGAGAACCCTTGCGGCGCACCTCGGTGTGCCACTGCAACAGACCGCAGCCATCGGTGATGGCGGCAATGACCCGGCGATGTTTCATGTGGCGGGGTTGTCGATTGCCATGGGCCAGGCAGAAGAGGTGGTCAAGCGCCAAGCCAGCGTCGTGACCGGCAGCAATGTCGATGACGGTGCGGCGGAAGCCATCGAGCGGTTTATTCTCTCGGCCTATTGATCGGTAACCACACTAATAAGTAGTCAGCTATGCAAAGTTGCAACTTGCATGGCTGACTGTCCACTTGAGTTAGTGCGGGTCAATATACTGCGCAGCCGGGCGGCACACTTTCGGGTGCCGTCTCACGCACGCTTCAGTTACTTGGGCATTGCCCAGGATTGCAACTGGTAGCCATCTTTGTCGAGTTCGGCACGGGCCTGCAACAGCAAGTTCTCAAGCTGTGCCGGGTCGGTATAAGTGCTGGAAGACAGCTGCTTGCTACCGATACGGGTATTGGTGCGGTCGATGACGCTCAGGCTCAGGGCGCCGTTGCCATCGTGCCAGGCCACGCATTGAAAGGGCTGGAAGGCACGGTCTGCGATCAAAAGAGCTTCGTTGATGCGGAGCGGGGCGTTCATGGGGTCTTCTCTCTAAATGCCCATTCAAGTGGAAGCCGTTGGTTGGGCGTGCCTAACGACTGGTTACTTGTACTGATGCACGATCACCGGGTGCGGGTCACATGTTAGAAGAAGATTTTTTAACTTTCCCTGATTAAAGTCATGTAAGGGGCTATTTTGAAAGCCTCATGAAAGTTATGCCGCGGCAATTGACCGCACCCGACTGACATAAAAGACCCGGTTCGTTCGCGACTTATAGCGAATCGGTACAAAGGGTGCGTCAAGATCTTGCTAGGGTTACCAGCAGACTTTGCAAATAGTTGTTTTTAAATAACTTTAACGATTTTGACGCCAAGGAATAGTCATGATTGTTACACCTGCCCCGCGCCGCCTGCTTGTGGTCGATCCCTGTGATGACTGCCACCGGCTATTGCCCGGTTTGCGCGCAGCGGGGTGGGACGTGGACAGCTGCGCCCTCGAGTCGGTGGGTGAGCGCTCCTGTGACGTGGGTTTGTTGCGCCTGCAGCCGTTTCACCTGGAGCGACCCGAAGCGGTCAAGGAACTGATCAGCCGCAGCGGCACCGAGTGGATTGCGGTGCTTAACCAGGAAGTGCTGCGCCTGCAGAATGTCGGCGATTTTGTCTGTGAGTGGTTCTTCGACTTCCATACCTTGCCGTTTGATGTGTCACGGGTGCAGGTCACCCTGGGCCGCGCCTTCGGCATGGCGCGCCTGCGGGGCAAGGGCAACAACGCGCCTGCGGGCCAGCCGGAACACGAGTTGCTGGGGGACAGCCGTCCCATCCGGGAATTGCGCAAGCTGCTCGCCAAGCTGGCGCCCACTGAATCCCCGGTATTGATCCGTGGCGACAGCGGCACCGGCAAGGAATTGGTCGCGCGTACCTTGCATCGCCAATCCCAGCGCCATGCCAAGCCGTTTGTGGCGATCAATTGCGGGGCGATTCCCGAACACCTGATCCAGTCCGAACTGTTTGGCCATGAGAAGGGCGCCTTCACCGGCGCCCATCAGCGCAAGGTGGGGCGGATCGAGGCGGCGCACGGCGGCACCCTGTTTCTCGATGAGATCGGCGACTTGCCCATGGAGCTGCAAGCCAACCTGCTGCGTTTTCTCCAGGAAAAACAGATCGAGCGAGTCGGCGGCAGCCAGCCGATTGCGGTGGATGTACGCGTGTTGGCGGCTACCCACGTCGACCTGGAAGCCGCGGTCGCAAAGGGCACTTTTCGCGAAGACTTGTATTACCGGCTCAACGTCCTGCAAGTGGTCACCGCGCCGTTGCGCGAGCGTCACGGCGACGTGGCGATGCTGGCCAACCATTTTTCACACTTCTACAGCCAGGAAACCGGCCGCCGTCCCCGCAGCTTCAGTGAAGACGCACTGGTGGCCATGGGCGAGCACGGTTGGCCGGGCAATGTGCGCGAGTTGGCCAACCGCGTGCGGCGTGGCCTGGTACTGGCGGAAGGGCGGCAAATCGAAGCCGTTGATCTGGGATTGCAAAGCCAGCAGGCAATCGCGCTGCCGATGGCTACACTGGAAGATTACAAGCACCGTGCCGAACGCCAGGCGCTGTGCGATGTGCTCAACCGGCACAGCGACAACCTGAGTGTCGCGGCCCGTGTGCTGGGGGTTTCCCGGCCGACGTTCTACCGGTTGCTGCACAAACACCAGATCCGCTAGGGCGGGTAAACCGAAAAGCCCCGCAACGACCCTTATCGTTGCGGGGCTTTTCCCGTTGTCATGCCTTAAAAATAATACGGGAACTTCAGGCTGAAGCTGAACGACGGCGCATCCGGTGTGATCCCGATGGCCAGGTTCGGCACGATGGTCAGGTTGTCGCTTGCCGCAATCGTCATGCCCACGTTGAAGTAACCCGCGTTGGCGTCGCTGGAAACCACCGACTGCCAGTCGCCGCCATCCGGCTTGAGCTTGCTCTTGCGTTGCACCAGGTCGGACACCGAGAACGACATACTCATCTTCTCGTTCAGCGCAAACGCCACGCCAGCGCCGATCTGGAAGCTGTCGCCCAACTGCACTTTCCCCGGGGTCTTCTGGCCGACCTGGGAGCTGATATCGCTGAACGAGTCTTCGAAGTTGTGGGTGTACGACAGCGAGCCAAACAATACCGCCGGGTCGAAGGTCTTGACCAGCGAGATACCCGGCGTGATCGACCACACACCGTTGCCGGTGGGCAGGCTTTCCGGCACGAAAAGGTTGGTGTTGCTGGATGACTGGACCAGCTTGATCCCAAACGGATCTTCGCCGGTGGGCGCCTTGACCCGCACCGACACCACGGCATCCGGCAGGTTGACGCTCTCGTCGAGGAATTTGTAGGCAATCCCGAAGTTGACGTCGCCGATAGTCGGGTCACGCGTGACCGATTGTTCCGAGGTCGCGGTGCCGCTGCCACCGTTGGCACCACCGGACTGATAGGTCGACTCGCGGTACACCACCGGCACGTTTATATCGAACTGCCAGCGGTTGTCGAGGTTGTAGCGGCCCGTGAGGTCGACGGTCCAGTTATCCGACTTGATCCGGTCCAGGTTGATGTTGCCGAGGAAGATCGAGTCCAGCGCCAGGAAGCCGTTGAGGGTCAACTGGCGGGCATCATAGCGGGAATAGGTGACGCCGGTTTCAAAGCTGAACTTGCCGTTGCCAAAGAACCCGCTGGCCTCGTTATACAAGTTGCTCACGCTCTGCGCCGGGGCCGAATCATCCTTGAGGGACTGGCCGTAGGACGCGCCACCGGCTGCACCGCCCGAGGCCGCAGCCGCGCCGACTCCCGGCGTGTTGCCGGCCACCGTGGTGCCGCCTTTCTGGAAGTCTGCCGGGGATTTGGCCAGGCGTTTGGGCGGCGGCGCCACCGGTTGTTCTTCCACCTGGCGTACCCGTTGCTCCAGCACCGCCAGTGCTTTTTGCTGCACTTCGTAGCGTTGCTTGAGCTCCAGCAATTCCTTTTTCAATGTGTCTATGTCGGTGTCCGGCGCGGCATACAACATGGATGCGGGCAGGAGCGTGCTTAAACAAATTACGGCACGTAACGATAGCGATCGATGCATGGAATAAGCCGTCCCTTTCTAATGCGCAAGTGTCGAGGCACAGCGTAGTTCAATAACCGTTAGGGCGTAGGCCCCTGAGCTGATTCAGGTTGAGGTTCTGCCCCAAATTGTTCAAACCGTTGTTGCCCAGCACCACATTGAGTTGGGTCATGTTGCTGACGAAGTTACTGTTACCCTGCAAAACCGTGCCTTGCAGGACATTCCCGGCGCCGATCTGCTGCAACGAATTGCCCTGATTGTTGTTGGCCAGGATCGCCATTTGCAGCCCGCCATTGGCGGCCGACACCGTGACCTGGCCGGCACCCGTGCTGCCGGTGACCGACTGGCCAGCCACCAGGGCTTGTCCGGACTGGACGACATTGGCCGGCGACAAGCCATTCTGGTTCACATTGATATTCACGTTATTGCTGGCGGTGTTGCCATCGCCGGCGGCGCGCACGCTTTGGGTCACGCCCTGGCCGCTGCCCAGGCCGGCACCACCGACCACCGTGCCGGTGCCATTCGGCTGGTTGGGCGAGACTTTGGTGGGGCTGTCGGTTACCTGCACATAAAACTGCGGGGTGACGGTCGACGCGTTGACGTTCATGCTGGCCGAGCCGGTCACGCTGTCGCCGGCGGCATTGGTCCAGGTACTGCTCATCACGATGCCAAAACTGATGATCCGCCCCGGCATCACGTAGCGACCGCGCAGGTCAGCCAGTTCCGAGTCCTTTATTTCAATCGGTTTGAACACCGATGACGCATAAGCGGGCATTGAGGCTGCCAGGCACATGACCGTCAGCCAACGGTAAGTGTTCATCGTTTGCTCCTGGAGCGTCCTGCCCCTTATTGCGCTTCTAGAAGAAGTCGCTCTGGATAAAACCGAAGTCCATCAATTCACTGTCCCGCACCGGACTGAACTCATTGATTCTGTTTTTCGCCGTCAGTGGGGTGGGCGGGTCGAGCAGCACGTTGGTCTTGTCATAACCTTCGCCCAATACCGCGAAGACGATGCCATTCCAGCCTTTGACGAAGTCGTCGCGGGCATAGCGTTTATGGCCCAGTACCGGGTCGCCGATGTACACCCAGTCCTTGTCGGCGCGCTGCATCACCACGAAGTGCTTGTAGCCGCGAATCTCCAGCAACACCACCACCGGGATCTTCACCGTGAGCAGGGTGTCTGCATTGATCCGGTAACCCCGGGCGCGCATCCCGATGCTTTCCAGGTAGCGCTTCATGTCCAACATCGAAAAGCCCTGGGTACGCACCAGGTCCTGATCGGCGTTGACCAGCATGCCCTTGATGATGTGGTCTTCATCCACATCCATCCAGTAGGCCTGGCGCAGGATGGTGGCCAGGGCGGCGGCACCGCAGCTGAAATCGGTTTTCTGTTCCACCAGGTTGGCGAACTTGCGTTCACGGATGCTCTCGACCTTCTTGAAAATCACGCCACCGCCGGGCATGGCAGCAATCGCCATTTGCCCCGCCCAAGTCGGGCCGGTGAGCAATAACAGGAGGGTGAGGGCGATGATCCGCATGATCGAATGGCCTGGAGGACACTGGAATAAAAAGGGGCCTTGTCGCCAAGGCCCCGTTGCATCAGAAACGTACGCCGGAGGAAATCACAGTGGTGTTGCCCTGCTGATTGCCCACGCCTGCAGAAATGTTGGCGCCCAGGTTGCCCGAAGAGCCATTAAGCGAGTTGTTGGCGCTGGCGTTGTTCACGACAGGCAGGTAAGTGTGGCTACCCCATGGGCCAGACTGAGTGGCCACGGTGTTCAGGTAGGCGTTGTCCACGCTGGTTTGCGTGGTGTTGCTCGATGCGGCAGCAGCAGCACCCTTGGCCGAGGAAATAGCCAGTTGGTTTTTCTGTTGGTTGAAGTTGCCTGCGGTCGCGTTCACGCCCAGGTTGCCGGAGCTGCCGTTGGCCGAGTTGTTGAGCGAAGCGTTGTTGTGGGTAGCCACTTGCACAGAGATGTTGTTGCGGTTGTCTTGGGTAATGGTACCCAGGGCAAACACGGCATCTGCGTCACCGGCCGCAATGGCGGTCTGGTTGTCTTGTTGGTTGCCATCACCGGCTGCGATGTTGGCCTGGGCGTTGCCGCTGCTGCCGTTCAACGAGTTGTTGGCCGATGCGTTGTTCTGGGTGCCCAGGTTGAGCACGCCATTGTGGTTGCTCGATTGCGCATCGGAAACGGCGGCTACTGCAGCGGTAGGCTGATGAGTAGGTGGGTTGGCATGTGCGGCGGCAGCCATGATTGCAGCGAGAGCGAAGGCCAGTGGTTTAAGAGCCATTGTAGTTTTCATGGTATTTCCCCTTGCTTCTAATTAGTTGGTTAAGTGTTGGTACGGTCCAGCTTCGAGCTCCAATGAATCATTGGATTTGCACATTCAGGGCGTTAGCCATGCGGTTCCCCACCCCGGCACTCTGATTCACCTGTACCACTCCACGGCTGCCGGTGAAGGCCTGGTCGCTTGTGACGACCTGGCGGCTGCCAGTGGTAGAGGTGAACCCTGAGTTTGGTGACAGCGCCACGTTCTGTTGCGACATGACGCTGTCGTCGATGCTTTGCGGGCCAGCATTCACGCTGATCCGCACCGCATTGATCATCTGGTTGCTGGCCCCGGCCGACTGGTTGACGCCCAGTACACCGCTGCCATTGCTGAAAGAGCTGCCCTGGATCGCCACCTTGGCGTTCTGGGAGCGATCGGCCGGTGCGCCGCCGATGGTCTGGCTGAGGGCGCCGCCCGCCTGGGAGTTGCTGCCCGCCGAAATCGCGCGGCTGTTGAGCTGTTGTTGCTGACTGCCGGCCGCCTGGTTGATCGAGACGATGCCGTTGTATTGCTTGCCGGAGTTGTCGATCACTGCGCTGTTGTCAGCCATGGCCGCCGAGCAGCCCAGGATCGCCAGGAACAACCAGGAATGGTTCATCTCACTGGCCTCCCATCAGGCTGCCGATATTGTTCAAAGGCGCCATGCCGCGGGAGATTGAGCCGTTGATCTGCCCCGAGAGGCTGGAGCCGCCACCATGGCCGGCCGCCGCGCCGCCACCGAGGCCTACGCCACCCCCGTTGTTGGTCAAGCCGGGAAGGTTGCCGCCAGGCAGGATGGCGCGAGTGATGCTGGAGCCGCTGCTGATGTTGGCGTAGTCGTTGTCGCTCAGCTCGCTGGTGGCCCGCAGGATCTGTGGAGAAGAATTGGCATTGACGGTGACCGGGTTGGGATCGACGCCAGCGGTGCGGCCAGCCATGTGGCCCTGGACGGTGCGCTGAATCACGATCACACCGTCGCCTGCCGCGAGCACCGGGAGGCTCACGCTGGTACTCAGTACACAGCTGATCAGCAGAAGGCTCAATGAGCCTGGATTAAGTGTCTTCACGACGGCATTCCTTATTCTTGGCGCTGACCCTAAACAGCGCTGTCAGGAAGAGAGCAGGAGCTGTGCCGCTTTTGAATTTGTGATGACATACATGGGGTTATGAGCGCGGGAGAAAGAACGCGCAGTGGATGTGTTTCAATTGTGAGACAGCGGGCCCTTGTCCAGCCCGCCTGGCAGGTGTCTCAGGGATGAAACACTGCGCGCCGTAAACCCGGCACTCCGCAGCCGGCTGTCAGCTCAGCCGGTGCAAGTGTTTCAAAAATGGACGATTTGACGCAGGCGGGATCCGGGAGGAGGGCGCAGCCCATGACCCTGGCTCAGCTCTTTGGGGTTTTGCGCGGAATCGAATTGAGTACAGGGTTGCCGTCCTGGTTCTGGGTCAGGTAGACCGGCAGGACCTTGGGCAGGGAGGGGACGAGGTTGGACACCTCGTTGATGTTGTAGATGCCACCAATGCGGATCGCGCCGGTGCCGGCGTCGGCCAGCATCACGGGTTTGCTCAGGTAGCGATTGATCAGCGGCAACGCGTCGGCCAGGGCCAGGTTGTCGAGGATCAGCTTGCCTTCACGCCAGGCCAGGGCCGTGTCGCCCGGGGCAATTGGCTGGGCCTGGGGGCTGGCATCGCCACGGTTGTAGCTGGCCTGCATCCCGGGTGACAGGCGCAGGCCGCTGTGGGCGTCGTCGCTGCTCACCAGCACCGAGCCTTGCAGCAGCATGACCCGCACATGGTCTTCGTATTTCCAGACATTGAACTGAGTGCCGGTCACTCGAACCTGGCCGTCACCGGCGTGGACGATAAACGGATGTTGCGCGTCATGGTTGACCTTGAAAAACGCCTCGCCTTTTTTCAGGGTAACCCGACGCTGATCCTTGAAATTGCTGTAGACCAGTTCGGTGCCCAGGTTCAGTTCAACCTGGCTGCCGTCGTCAAGGGTGACCTGGCGCAAGCTGTTTTCAGCTTCGTAATGGTTGTACGAACTGGGCAGCCAGCCCGCTTCCCAGCCGGTAAAGGCCGCCAGTGGCAAGGCCACCAGGCATATCGCCGCCGCTACCGCGTAGTTCCTCAAACGGCTGCGAGGTTGTCGTCGCGCCACGACGGGGGCCGGATCGCTGCGGGGCAAGTGATCGGCAACGTCCCAGATTTCCAGCATCGCGGCGTATTCGAAGGCATGCAGTGGATGCGCATCGTGCCACTGCTCGAAGGCCTGACGCTCCGCCGTCGTGCAATCGCCAGCGTGCAGACGCATGCACCAGTGCGCAGCGGCATCGGTGATGGCGTCGTATTCGGCTTCTGATAGGGACTTATCTGTCATTAACTCATCCTGATTTCCGACATTCTAACCTCCACAGCAGGACGGCGAGAACAGCCATCATGGCGAATGCACATCAATTGGAACTAATTCTCGTCTGCAGGGCCCTAAAAAATTCAGGACAGGTAACACTCATTCCCTAATGGAGCACGAAAATGCTTAAGAAAACCTTAGCCGCCGTTGTCGCAACCACCGCCTTGCTCAGTGCTGGAGCCGCCCTGGCGGACAAACCGGGCGCAGGCTGGATCACCATCGAAAAAGCCATCGAGACCGCCAAGACCAAGGCTGGTTACGTCCAGATCTACAAGATCGAAGCCGATAACGATGGCTACTGGGAAGGTGAGGGGCGCAAGGCCGATGGCGTGGTCTATGAGTTCCGCATCGACGGTGAGTCGGGCAATGTGTTGCGCGATCAGAAAGACTGAATGAACTGACAGGTGCGGGCGTTCGGCCCGCACCCTGTCTGTTACGGTGTGGCTTCGGCAATCGAAGGCACGGGGTCCAGCTGGCGCCCCAGGGTTGTGATCAATAAGGTCAGTGAGTCGGCGTTATCCATCTGTGTGTTGAACCGCCGCGTCAGGTTGGTTTTGAAAATTCCCCGCGCATTGCTCAAGTCCACGCCTCCGGTCGTGGCAAGAATCTGCTGCCTGATGTAGTCATCTTCCGGGTCGGTTCCCAGATCAGACCCGGTAGCCCCCCACGCGTCCGTTGATTTGAACAATTGCCCAACAGGCGTGTTGATCGAGTACGCATTCTCCTGCACGTTGCGCAGCCAGTCCTGAAGATCGCGACCGGCTTGGGTCTGTACTTCAATCAGGTCGGAAAAAGGTGATGTGGAATTGAGGTAGGCGACGTCGGCGGTATTGCTCACGATATGAGTCAACTCATGAATCAAGGTGGCCGCGCGGGCATGGGCTCTTTGGTCGAAGTGATTGATCAGGCGCCCTTCGAAATCGGCCGTAGGCGGGTTGAAGAAGTTTTCAGTGAGGTAGATGCGTCGATCCGGGTCGCCGTCGATGGTAAACGCCCAATGCCGTTCGGGTTCGGCAATATGCGCACCGGAGACGAAACGCCGGGAATTGAGCGAGTAGAGTGTCGGCTCCAGCGCCTCATCGAGAATGTCGGTCACCGTGTCCATGAGCTTTTGCGCGAGGGTTGGCGGAAATTTGGCCGGGCCGGTGTCGGCGTCTATCGGGATGCCGAAGAAGCGGTTGATAAAGCGATGCACCCGGGTCACGGGCGGATACTGGTGGTCGAGCAGTTTCAGGTTCTGCTGGCAGTTGTGCAGGTAGAAGGTTGCCAGGTCCAGTGCCTCGACGATCGCCTGGGCCCTGGAGGGCGACACACGCCGAATCTCGGCCAGGCCGCGGGCCTCGACGTTCATCACCTGGTCCACGGCTGTCCGCACCTCACGGCGGTCCATCATTGCACTCCATCCGGGGCCGTGGCGGCGAACCGATGCGCCCGGGTCCAGGGTCCATTTGCGGTTGGCATCCAGGCGCACAAACGGTCCTTTGGACCGTGCACTGAAAAGCCGCCAATGGCCTTCGACCTGCCTGGCGCGGTAGACCTTGCCTGCGCACGGCAGGTAATGCCGGTTGTCCGTCGCTGTGTAGACGCCCGTGTTGCCTGCCTTCAGGCCCTCCAGGCTGATGTCGCAGGCTTCGTACGCTTGCAGCCGGGTTCGGGCCCGGGCGGTGACGTCGATGTCGTGCCAGGCACTGGCCGTTTGCGTCGGCGCTGGTTGCGCGGGGGCGGGGCCTGGTGTCGAGGGTTCATCCATCAATGCGCGGATCGAGGCCATTTGCGCGACACCGCCGATGAAGGTTTGCAGCGCCTCGCGCCAGCGGTGTTGCTGCAAATCTTCGGCAGAGGCCTGGAACAGTTTGTAGCTTTGCCAGATCACCAGCGGCACCATCAGTTTGCCCGGCAGCAGCGCCTGCGCGTGCTGCAGTCCGCTGCTGAACAAGGCTTTGAGGGTGTCCCAGGCTGACCGGCCGTTGGCCTGGGATTGCTGTTCAAACAGGTTCGAGATCAATCCGATGTTGTCGCGGTACAACTGCTTGAGCGCGTGGCCCTTGATCGGATTGGCCCCCAGGGTGATTTCCGAGGTTCCCCCGACCGTGCTGGCCCAGAGGTGTCTATACGTGGCTTGCTCAGCCTCTGGCAGGCGACCGATCACCCAGTCCTGCAAGGGGCCGGGCAGGTTGAGCCGGCGAATCAGATCCGCCTCGTTGTCGAACTCCTGGAACGCCTGTTGCGGCCCATAGGGCGCATACATCACCAGCGGAGTGCTTTCGACGGCACTGATCAAGTAGACCCCAAGGGCCTTGATGGACCGGGCCCCCGCCGTGGCGATCAACTCCAGCGGACGCACTGTCGAGGTCGCGCCCTCGACCGCTGCGCGGGCGAGCGCGTCCGGCATGTCGAGGACCTGTTCGACCAGGCTCAGGCCCGCGGGTGATAACAGTTCCTGCAGCCTCAGCGCGTGGGCATTTTGCAACAGTTGCCAGGGCAGTTGCCGAATAAACCGGCGCTCCCGCACATCTGCGCCCGGCTTGCCCGGGGTGAGTTTTTCGACCAGGCAAGCCTGGTGGTCCTGCTTGAGGGGCAGGCGCGCGAGGATCTGGCGCACCACAGCAGGTGTCAGGCCGGCGGCTGTGGACTCGACATCGAATGCAGCAGCTTGCTGGCTGACGTGATTGAGGGCGTAGTCCACCAGGTTCTGCCGCTGGCCGGCCAATACCAGCTTGGGCAGGATGTAGACGTCTTGCGGGCGCACGTCATAGGGCTGCAACAAGTCGATGAGCTTGCTGCCGAGATACGCTGGCAGCGGCAGGAAATCGTCAAGGTAATCCTTGTCGTCCGTGAGGCTGTGGCGGTATTGCTCAAGGATTTCGACATGGCGACGCTGTTGGCTGACAGACGCCATCCCCAGCCAGGCGGGCAGTGATTGTTGTGCCATGAAGGTCTGGGCGATTTGTGAGGCATGGCCCAGGTCGTTGGCCGGCAAGGCCTTTTCCAGCCCCCCGAGACGCTTCAGCAAGGCGTCCCCTGAGAGCGTCAGGGTGAGGCAGTGAGCCCGTTGTGCCCTGTAATGATCAATCCAGGACTGCTGGCAGTGCTGTGCGACCGCGCCGTTGATCAGCATGAACTGACCGAGTGCGCAGGCCTGGTGCGGTTTGAGATAGCGCGGGTCGAGATTGGCCAGTAGCTGCCTGCGAAGGTCCGGGGCGGCCAGTCGTCGTTGCAGTTCTGTCTGCAACTGGCTGACATTGGCGAAACTCTCCAGGCCGCGCGCCGGCGTCCACAGCACGGCCCGGCCTGAGTGGGACGGGGCCAGGCCACCGCGTTCGGTGAGCATCAAGCAATGCGCCAGGGGCACCCGTTGCGTCAGGCCCTCGGGTTCGACGGTCAACGCATAGGCATCCGGGATGAATCCACCCAGGCCCTGGCGCCGGCGGCGATCAGGGTGTTGAAGATCAAACACCGTCTGCGCTATCGCCTCATCACGCGCGTCCAGGCTGTTGTTGAGGCGCCTGAGCCTGGCTTCGCCCTGGATCGCCACCGCCATGGCATGGGCCATCGGCGCCTTGAGCTGTTCCAGGTATTCGCGGGGAATATCGGCAATGTTGGAGTGATGAAACTTGACCAGTGCGGCATCGAGCGCCGCGTTGGCTTGCGCTATGTCCAGGCCGCCCAGCGGTGTAACAGACCCATCGCCCTGGCTGGCGTAAAGGCCATAGTGCGGCGTTTGCGGAATCGGCCCGCGCTTGTGTATCAGGCGCGCAAGAAAGTAACTGCGCAGGCTCTGGCTTTCCAGGGGCGCAGTGGCGGGTGTCGCGCTTGCGCTGGCGGCGTAGCGATTGACGTAGATCTTGCCGGGATCGTGGCCAGCCAAGCCGCGGCGGTTGAACTCGGCGGTGAGCGCCTGATTGACGGTGTTGGCCAATGTGGGTTGCGCTCGCACCTGGGTTGCCAGCGTGTCCTGGATATCGGTCATCTGCTTTTGCAGCAGGGCGGCACGTTCGGCGGCCAGCGACACCGGGCGAGTCGGGTCGGCCAGTACCGAATGAGGCGTCCAGCGTCCCGCGGTATCCAGGCCCGGGAGGTGGCTGTCGATCATGTACCGCACATCCAGCGCGTAGTCGAGCAAGGCCGAGGGGTCAATGCCGGCGCGGGTGCGTCGGTACAGATCGAGTGCGTAGCGTAGGTTCTGTTGCTGCTTGCCGATGATGGTTTCGAGCACCTGCTCAAACAGATTGCCGGCGATGGGAGTGCCGGAAAACTGCGGCGTCTTGAACCCCACAAACAGCGCCCGCTCCTCCAGGGACATCAGGTTGTAGAGGTCGTCTTCATAGCCTGGCGCCTTGACCATGGCCTTGAGGGTGTCCATCAGGTCGTCGTAGGTGCCGAGCACCTGCAGGCCCTTCTCGGGGGTGTAGAGAAAGGTCTGCGAATTGCCGATCATCACGGTGCTGGCCAGCTCGACGGTGTTGCTTGGCTGCTCCCAGATCTGTACGTTCTCGACGCGCAGCGTCTGGCTGTTCGGGGGGGCCTCGTTACCCCGGGAAGAGTACAGCGCTGCCAATGCCCGGCTTTGCTCCGGACTGATGATGGATTGCTGGCGCTTGAACAGCAGATCCAGTTGCGCATTGGTGGCCATGGCCCGGGCGAACCAGGCCCGACGCGACACGCCCGGTGCGATCTCGCTGTTCCAGAACGTCTCCAGTGCACTGTGCAGGAACGGGATCAGTTGGCCGGCTGCTTGTTTGATCGCGGTTTCCCAACGCTGCGTGTCGCGGGCCTTGGCGTCGGCAGGCCGCTTGGGGTGGAAGAACTCCCGGGTTTGCCCGGCGGGCCAGGCTTGTTCACGGTAGTACAACAGCACCGCGTCATTGAGTTGCAGCGAGTCGAGCCAGCGAGGCACCGTGTGCCCAACGGGCTGTATGGCGAAAAAACTCACGTGGGCTTCGCCGGGGCTGAGCCCGGGGAACAGTGGGCGGCAGACGCTTTCGAGCAGTTTTGAAAGCAGGGCGCCGAGGGCGGGCAACTGTTTCAACGCCGCCAGCAGCGCCTGGCGATTATTCTCCTGATAGCGCCTGAGGGTTTTTTCCTGTTCACCCAATACGTCGCCGAGCATGGCCTCCGGTGTCAGCACCAGTCGGTTGTCGAGTAGCGGCGATGGTTGTTGCTGCAAGGGCAGGAAGTACAGCAGTTGCGTGGCGCTGTCCGGGGTTTTCAAGCGCTCGGTCAGTGCTGTCAGCAAGTGGGCGGGGCTGTCGAATTTTTCCAGGCCGCCGTACGGGGTGTAGAGCCAGGCATGTGGGTAGGCGCTGGTTGAACTCATCATGAAGCTGCCGGCCAGTTCGACGGCATTGGCAGTGCTTTTATTCAACCAGATGCGCTGCGCGATCATTGGCGGCGACTGTTGGCGACGGCCTGCATCGCTGGCAAAAAACACCTTGCCGAGAAACTCGATGTCCCTGCTGTCGATGTTCAGCTGGCGCTCACGGTCCAGCGCCCTCCAGCCCACGCGCATGGCTTCGGGGAAAAAATACGGGAGAGGGGTGTGGCTCATCATCCTGATCCTTGAAGAGTTGCGTGCCTGCAACCTATCCAGGCCTGGCGCCACGAGGGGCTAGATATGTCTGGCGCTCCCTGTCGACAGCCATGGGGCAAACCCTGTCTAATCGACGGACCGATTCTTGTACGCTGTTGCCCATTCCAATAATTAAACGGGAGCTTCAGATGTCTGCATCGCCTTTGGATGTCGAGTCTTCATCAGAGCGACTCAGTTATGCGCAATTGACCGACCTGCTGCGCCAGGTGTTTGTCCGCCACGGTACGTCGGCCGATGTGGCCCAGGTGCTGGCCGAGAACTGCGCCAGCGCCGAGCGCGACGGTGCCCACAGCCACGGTGTATTCCGTATCCCCGGTTACGTCTCGACCCTGGCCAGTGGCTGGGTCAACGGCAAGGCGGTGCCGGTGGTCGAGGATGTGGCCAGCGGATTTGTGCGAGTGGATGCCGGCAACGGCTTCGCCCAGCCCGCACTGCAAGCCGCCCGTGCGCTGTTGGTGGAAAAGGCCCGCAGTGCCGGGATTGCCTTGCTGGCGATCCATAACTCCCACCACTTCGCGGCGCTTTGGCCAGATGTCGAGCCTTTTGCTGAAGAAGGCCTGGTGGCCTTGAGCGTGGTCAACAGCATGACCTGCGTGGTGCCCCACGGCGCCGACCGCCCGCTGTTCGGCACCAACCCCATTGCCTTCGCCGCGCCCCGCGCCGATGGCCTGCCGATCGTGTTTGACCTGGCCACTAGCGCTATCGCCCATGGCGACGTACAGATTGCCGCGCGCAAGGGCGAGCGCCTGCCGCCGGGCATGGGTGTGGACAGCCTCGGCCAGCCGACCCAGGACCCCAGGGCGATCCTCGAAGGCGGCGCGCTGCTGCCGTTTGGCGGGCACAAGGGGTCGGCCCTGTCGATGATGGTCGAGCTGCTGGCCGCGGCCCTCACGGGCGGTAACTTCTCGTTTGAGTTCAACTGGTCCGATCACCCCGGCGCCCGCACCCCATGGACCGGCCAACTGCTGATCGTGATCGACCCGAGCAAGACCGCCGGGCAGAGCTTCGCCGAGCGCAGCCAGGAGCTGGTGCGACAGATGCATGCGGCAGGGTTGCGGCGTTTGCCGGGGGATCGGCGCCATCGCACACGGGCGAAGTCGCTGTCAGGCGGGATCGAGATCGAAACGCAGGAATTGAGTCGGTTGCGGGTGTTGGCACAGGCCTGAAGCGAGCTGCGCCCGGGGAGGGCGCAGCCGTTGCATCAGATCAGTTGCGGCGGCCCAGCAACAGGCCGACTACCAGGCCAAACCCGGCGGAAATCGCCACGGTCTGCCATGGATGGCCACCGATGTAGGTTTCGGTGGCATCCACCACCGGCTTGCTGCGCTCGCGCACGTTGGACACCGAGTCCAGCGCCTGCTTGAGCTTGATGGCGACCTGTTCACGCAGGGTTTCACCTTCTTCCCCCACCAGTGACGCGCTGCTTTTGAGCAGCTTGTCCGATTCTTCGATCAGTGCGGTCAGTTCACTGAAGGCTTGGTCCTTGATTTGGTCTTCGACGGCTTGGGCGGCAGATTTGCGAGCCATTGGGTTAACTCCTTGCGGGTGAATGTGGCAATGAATGCGCTTGATGAAGAATGGAGTGTTTGAAGCGGGCAAAAGTTGCAGTTTTTTTCCTGTGGTCAGCTTAGGAGAAATCCAGGCCAGGAAATTTCAACCTACAGTGTAAGATGTCACCTATTTGTGCAGCAGGTAATTCAACATGAGCTTCAATCTGGCCAACAAGCCCCTCGCCGAGCGCGCCGCGCTGGAAGATGAAAAGTCCCGTCTCTACGACCTCTGGCAAAGCAACCTGGGCAAGGCCAAGGGCGAGGCCGCCCGCCTGTTTGGCGAACGCGCCAAGCGCAAGGGCAAATGGGCCGAATGGGTGCGTGCAGAACTGGACGGCATGTCACCGCCGGAGTTCTCGAACATGGTGCGCAGTGAAGTCAATCGCCTGATGGCGGCGAAGTAAAACAAGCCTCGATTGCCTCGCGCACCTTGAGCAGCAACGGATCCAGTTGCGCCTGGGTGCGCCAGCCCAGCTCCACCGGGTAACGCGGCAGCGCCAGCGGGCAAGGCAGCTCCCTCAGTCCGGTCATCTGCGCGATGGCCTGGGCCGCATGGCCGGGGATGGTCGCCACCGCCTGGCTGCCCTTGAGCAGGAACGGCAGCGCCGCGAAGTGCGTGGTCGAGGCACCTACGTGGCGGCTCAGCCCCTGCGCGGCCAGGCCCTCGTCGGTGATCCCGATAAACCCGCCGGATGACACCAGCACATGCTCGCGCCCGACGAACTCGTCGAGGTCGATGGCCTGTTGTCCCGGCGCCAGGCTGTCGGGGTCCACCAGGCACGCGTAATGGCCTTCCCCCAATACCTGCCGGCTCAACCGGCGCTCGGCAAACCCGCCGGCGGTGATTGCCAGGTCCAGGCTGCGGTCGAGCAGGGCGTCGGCAACGATCTGGCTGTGGGTCTGGCGGAACATCAACCGCAGCTTTGGCGCACGCCGGGCAATCTCTTCAATCAGCCGCCGGCCGTAGGCGATTTCGAAATCATCCGATAACCCCACCACCACCGAACGACCCTGATAGTGATTGCCCAGGGGATCCACCATCGCCAGGCTCTGGCGGCAGCGATCCAGGGCTTCGCTGATCACCGGCTTCAACTGATTGGCCCGCAAGGTGGGCGCCAGGCCCCGGCCGGTACGCACGAACAACTGATCGCCGTACACATCGCGCAAGCGGCGCAGGGCTGCACTGATCGCCGACTGCGTGACGCCAAGACGCAGGGCGGCACGGCTGGCACTGGATTCGTCGTGCAGGGCCTCGAAGGTTTTCAGCAGGTTGAGATCGACGTTGGCGATATTCATATGGCTCATATCAGTTAGCAGCGAAGCGGGCTTTATTCATGATTGCCGCTGGCCGGAGAATGGGCAACCCCCATTGATACGGAGTGATCGTGATGCCTGTTTCTACCGTGGCTGCGCTGCAAATCGGTTCCTTGCCGGGAGGCAAGGCTGAGACCCTGGAACAGATCCTGTCCTACGAGGACGAAATCCTGCGCAGCGGTGCGCAACTGGTGGTGATGCCCGAAGCGTTGCTCGGGGGTTATCCCAAGGGTGAGGGCTTCGGCACCCAGCTGGGTTATCGCCTGCCTGAAGGGCGTGAGGCCTTTGCGCGGTATTTTGCCAATGCGATTGATGTGCCGGGCGTGGAGACCGAAGCGCTGGCCGGCTTGTCGGCGCGTACCGGGGCGAGCCTGGTGTTGGGCGTGATCGAGCGCAGTGGCAGCACGTTGTATTGCACGGTGCTGTATTTCGAGCCGGTGGGCGGGTTGGTGGCCAGGCATCGCAAATTGATGCCTACCGGCACTGAGCGGCTGATCTGGGGAAAGGGTGATGGTTCGACGTTGCCGGTGATTGATGCCGCGGTAGGGCGCATCGGTGGCGCCGTGTGCTGGGAGAACATGATGCCGTTGTTGCGCACCGCGATGTACGCCAAGGGTGTGGAAGTGTGGTGCGCGCCGACGGTGGATGAGCGGGAAATGTGGCAGGTGAGCATGCGGCATATTGCCCATGAGGGGCGGTGTTTTGTGGTGAGTGCGTGTCAGGTGCAGGCGTCACCCCAGGCGTTGGGTGTGGAGGTGGCGAACTGGCCGGTGGATCGGCCTCTGATCGCGGGGGGCAGTGTGATTGTCGGGCCCATGGGGGACGTTCTTGCCGGGCCATTGCTCGGTGGGGCGGGGTTGCTGGTGGCGCGGATTGATACGGATGATTTGGTGCGGGCGCGGTATGACTATGATGTGGTTGGGCATTATGCCCGGCCGGATATTTTCGAATTGACCGTGGATGAGCGGGTTAGGGCGGGGGTGCGGTTTATTGTTGACTGAGTACATATCCGTTTCTTCGGTAACGGCGGCTTATGGTTCCGCTCTTACAGCGGCTCACTTTGGAAAAGCCCCAAAGTAAGCAAAGGGCTCTGCCCCGCCTGTCGG
>NZ_JBYSWF010000056.1:0-50940 GCF_058780865.1 Pseudomonas sp. GP01-A4 | reverse complement strand
GGTGCCGAGTGGTGGGGCAAGAGCGTTTTGCTTACTTTTGCGCTGTTCAAAAGTGAGCCGCTGTAAGAGCGGAACCATAAGTGGCCGTTACCTAAATAACGGATATACACCCAACCCCTGCGGGCTACTTCAAATTCCCACTCAAAAACTGCTGCAACCGCTCGCTCTTCGGATTACCCAGCACATCCTCCGGCGACCCCTGTTCCTCCACCAACCCCTTGTGCAAAAACAGCACCTGGCTCGACACCTTGCGCGCAAAGCTCATCTCATGGGTCACCATGATCATCGTCCGGCCTTCCTCAGCCAAACCCTGGATCACCTTCAACACCTCACCCACCAACTCCGGGTCCAGCGCCGAAGTCGGCTCGTCAAACAGCATCACCTCTGGCTCCATCGCCAGCGCCCGGGCAATCGCCACCCGCTGTTGCTGGCCACCCGACAAAAACGCCGGATATTGACCGGCCACCCGCGCCGGCAACCCAACCTTGTCCAGATACCGGCGAGCGCGATCCTCGGCGTCCTTCTTGCTGCAACCCAGCACCCGGCGCGGCGCCATGGTGATGTTCTCCAGCACACTCATGTGGCTCCACAGATTGAAATGCTGAAACACCATCGCCAACCGCGTACGCAGGCGCTGCAACTCAGCATCATCCGCCACGCGCATCCCATGGCGGTCACTGACCATGCGAATCTGCTGCCCATCCAGCGTCATCGCGCCATCATTGGGCTGTTCAAGAAAATTGATACAACGCAAAAAGGTACTCTTGCCCGAGCCACTGGCGCCGATCAAGCTGATCACATCACCGGTCCTGGCCTTGAGCGAGACACCTTTGAGCACCTCATTGTCGCCATAGCTTTTATGCAGGCCTTCAACGGTCAATTTGTACATGGGGCGTGCATCCTCAAGGCGAAAGTAGGTAGCCGCTGCGATAGGCTTCAGTGCCGGCGACATGGGCAATGACCATCCCGGCAGTGGCCATGCGCCGCAGCGAACGAGCGTAAAGCAGCCCGGCATTGCGGCAATGCACTGGCGTTACGCGGTCGGAAATGGGGTCGATGATTTCGGCGATCAGTTGCCCGGCTTCCAGGTATTCGCCGGGCAGCACACTGAATACCAGCAAACCGCCCACGGCTGTGGCCACCGGCTCGACGCCCGCCAGCGGTGTGGCGGGGTAGGGCAATTCCGGCAGCGGTGCCGGCTCGCCGCTGATTGCGCCGAAGTGAATCAGGTAATCGATGATCGCCTGGCAGTCGAGGCTGGCCAGGCCGTGGTTGACGTCGCCCTGGCCGCGCAATTCGACGGTTACCGAAAAGCTGCCCATCGGGATCGGGAAGTGCTCGCCAAACCGTTGTTGCAATTGCCACCACACCAGCGTGAAGCATTCATCGAATGACTGCCCGCCGGAGTCGGTGGCCAACAGGCTGGCTTCCGAACCGATATAGCGCGCCAGCGGCTCCACCCGGGGCCACGCTTCGGGGGTGGTGTACAGGTGCGCCACGGCTTCGAAGTCGCAGTGCAGGTCCAGCACCATGTCGGCATCACACGCCAGGCGTTGCAGCACCAGGCGTTGGGATTCCAGTTGTGTGACGGGCGTTTGCGCCGCCAGGGCCATGGTCAGCGCATCGCGGATCAGTTCGACGTTGTGCGCAGGATCATCTCCCAGCAGGCCTTCGACTTGATTGCCAACCTCGTCGGACAGGTCGACAAACAGGCGGTTGAAGTTCTGCCCGCTTTCCAGCTCGTAGCGGCCCAGGGGGATGTCCATCAACACCTGTTCCAGGCCGGTCGGGTTGGCGATCGGCACCAGCACGATCTCGCTGCGCAGGCGGCCGGCCGCAGCCAGCTCCGCCAGGCGCGCCTTCAAGTGCCAGGCCACCAGCATGCCCGGCAATTCGTCGGCGTGCAGTGACGACTGGATGTAGACCTTGCCTTCGGCCTGCTCCGGCCCGAAGTGGAAACTGTGGATTTGTCGCTCCGTGCCCGGCACCGGCGCCACAAGTGGATGAATCTGATGACGCATGAAGGCTCCTTAGTGGCTGGGGCCGAGAAAGGCCAGCCAGCGACGCTCCGCCAGACGAAACAGACCGACCAGGGCAAAGGTCACGGTCAGGTAGATCAGCGCAGCGATACCGAATGATTGAAAGGTCATGTAGGTGGCCGAGTTGGCGTCCCGGGCGACTTTCAGGATATCCGGGATGGTCGCGGTGAAGGCCACCGTCGTCGAGTGCAGCATCAGGATCACTTCATTACTGTAGTACGGCAGCGAGCGGCGCAGGGCCGACGGCATGATCACGTAGGCATACAGCTTCCAGCCGCTGAGGCCGTAGGCTTTCGCCGCTTCGACTTCGCCGTGGGCCATGCTGCGGATCGCCCCGGCAAAAATCTCCGTGGTGTAGGCGCAGGTGTTGAGGGCGAAGGCGAGAATCGTGCAGTTCATCGCATCACGAAAGAACGCGTCCAGCACCGGCTGCGCGCGAACCGCCGCGATGCTGTAGATCCCGGTGTAGCAAATCAGCAACTGGATATACAGCGGCGTGCCGCGAAACAGGTAGGTGTAGAACTGCACCGGCCAGCGTACCCAGCGATTGCGCGACACCCGCGCAATGGACAGCGGGATCGATACCAGGAAGCCGATGAAGATCGACGCGCTGAGCAGCCACATCGTCATGGCCAGCCCGGTGATGTGCTGGCCGTCGCTATAAAGGAAGGGGCGCCAGTATTGCTGGATAAGTTCGATCATCGCACTGCCTCCCGGGAGCCTGCGGAGTAGCGCCGTTCGAGGCGGCGCAGGACGAAGTTGGACGCGCTGGTGATCAACAGGTAGATAAACGCGGCGATCACCAGGAAATAGAACAGCTGATAAGTACTCTTGCCGGCATCCTGAGCGGCCTTGACCAGGTCGGCCAGGCCGATGATCGACACCAGGGCGGTGGCCTTGAGCATCACGCACCAGTTGTTGTTAATGCCCGGCAGGGCGAAGCGCATCATCTGCGGGAAGGTCACGAAGCGAAACCGCTGGCCACGCGTGAGCCCGTAGGCCGTGGCGGCCTCCAATTGGCCACGGGGCACGGCGAGGATCGCGCCGCGAAAGGTCTCGGTGAAATACGCACCGTAGATAAAGCCCAGGGTGATGACCCCGGCGCTGAATGGGTCGATCTCGATGTAGTCCCATTCCATAAAGTCGGTAAAGCTGGTCAGCCAGATTTGCAGGCTGTAGAAAATCAGCAGCATCAGCACCAGGTCGGGCACGCCGCGAATCAGGGTGGTGTAGATCTGCGCGGGAACCCGCAGGAACGGCAGGCTGGACAGTTTGGCAGTAGCCCCGAGCAGGCCCAGCAACACGCTGACGGCCAGGGAGAACACCGACAACTTGACGGTCATCCAGGTGCCTTGCAGCAACAGCGGGCCGAAACCCTTCAAGCTGAAGGCACTGAGCCCCAGGGTTTGCAAAAGATCTTCGAACATAAATCAGGACCTATGGCGATAAAAAAGCGCCCCTCCAGAGGAAGGGCGCCCCAGGCATTATTTGCCGCTGTACAGGTTCAGATCGCCAAAGTGTTTCTTCTGGATGGTGGCGTAGGTGCCATCATCGTGTAACGCTTTGATACCTTTATCCAACAAGGCCTTGAGGTCTTTGTTACCTTTTTTGATACCGACCGCAGTTTTGGACGGCAGCAGTGGATCGTCGATGGCCTTGCTGACTTCGTAGTCAGCACCGGCTGGCGACTTCAAAAAGCCCAGTTCGGCTTGCAGCATGTCCTGCACGGAAGCGTCCAGGCGGCCGGAAGTCAGGTCGGCGTACACCTGGTCCTGGTTGGCGTAGGCCTTGGTGGTGACACCGGCCTTGTCCAGTACGGCCTTGGCGTAGGCTTCCTGGATGGTGCCTTGCTCGTAGCCAACGCTTTTACCCTTGAGGGACTCAGGCGTGGAGTAGTTCGCGCCCTTTTTGAACACCAGGGAAGTTGGGCCGGAGAACAGCTCGTTGGAGAAGTCGATCGCCTTTTCACGGGCTTCGGTCACGGTCATCGAGGAAATCACGCCGTCAAACTTGTTGGCGTTGAGGCCTGGGATCATGCCGTCGAAATCACTTTCGACCCACTTGCACTTGACCTTCAGCTCGGCACAGATGGCATTGCCCAGGTCGATATCGAAGCCCACCAGGCTGCCGTCAGCGGCTTTAGACTCAAACGGCGCGTAGGACGGATCGACACCAAAACGCAATTCCTTGTATTCCTTGGCCAGCGCGGAACCGGCGGCCATGCACAGAGCCAGTGCAGAAAGGGTCAGCAATGCTTTTTTCATTATGTAATCCCTGGAAACCAAGATAAGCGCTTGTGGCGCGGTTAGGACTGTTACTGAACGGTGTCAGACCGGACTCAAGTAGCAATTTCTGCACCATAGTTCCGAATGGTCGTTTTAAAAGGTGAGATTAAGGAGTTGTGCCAGTAGGAAATGCCCGAAAATGGGCATTGATCAATCTATGCATTATTTTGGGGCGTATGAGGTTTTCAAATGTGGGAGCGGGCTTGCTCGCGAATGCGGTGGATCAGTCTGTACATGTATTGACTGACACACCGCCTTCGCGAGCAAGCCCGCTCCCACATTGATCGGTGGCGTTCGTGAGAGGCGTGTCAGGCCAGTAAATCCTGCAGGGTCGCCAGGTTGTCGGCTTCCTCGACGGCCTTGTCCTGGCGCCAGCGCAACATCCTCGGGAAACGCACCGCAATTCCGCTCTTGTGCCGCTTGGACAGGGCAATCCCTTCAAAACCCAGTTCAAACACCATGCTCGGCGTGACGCTGCTGACCGGGCCGAATTTCTCCACGGTGGTCTTGCGTACGATGGCGTCGACCTTGCGCATTTCTTCATCGGTCAGCCCCGAATACGCCTTGGCGAACGGCACCAACGTACGCTCAGTACCGGGCGGGCCGTCCCACACCGCAAAGGTGTAGTCGCTGTACAGGCTGGCGCGCCGGCCATGGCCGCGCTGGGCATAGATCAGCACGGCATCGACACTGAACGGGTCGACTTTCCACTTCCACCACACGCCCATGTCCTTGGTCCGGCCCACGCCGTAGAGCCCGTCCCGGGCCTTGAGCATCATGCCTTCCACGCCCAGGCTGCGAGACGCCTCACGCTGCTCTGCCAAGTCTTGCCAGCTATCGCCGATCAGCACTGGCGACGTGCGCAATATTGGCTGGTCGCAGTCGCTGACCACCAGCTCCAGTTGCGCCCGGCGTTCGGCCTGGGTGTGGTTGCGCCAGTCTTCGCCGTGGTGTTCCAGCAGGTCATAAGCGAGCACGGCGACCGGCGCGTCTTCGAGGATTTTCTTGCCCAGGGTCTTGCGGCCAATGCGCTGTTGCAGCAGGGCGAAGGGTTGCACCGAGTCCTTCCACACCACGATTTCGCCGTCGATCACCGTGCCATCGGGCAGGCTGTTTTCCAGGTCATGAAGCTCCGGAAAGCGCTCGGTGACCAGTTCTTCGCCCCGAGACCAGATCCACAAGCGGCCTTCGCGCTTGACCAGTTGTGCGCGGATACCGTCCCACTTCCATTCCACTTGCCAGTCAGCAGGGGAGCCGAGCAAGGCATCGAACTGCTCCACCGGCTGGGCCAGGCCATGGGCCAGGAAAAACGGATAAGGCTGCCCGCCACGCTGGGCGTGTTCGTCGGACGATTCGGCGGCAATCAGCTTCAAGTAGCCTTCGGCCGTCGGACGGTTCGACAGGTCTGTGTAGCCCACCAGCCGCTGGGCCACGCGTTTGCTGTCCAGCCCGGCCATGGCGGCCAGGGCGCGGGTGACCAGCAACTTCGACACACCGACCCGGAAGCTGCCGGTGATCAGCTTGATGCAGAGCATCAGGCTCGGCTGATCCAGCTGTGCCCACAACGCGGGCAGGCGTTCTGCCAGTTCTTCTGGCGGCAGGCCACGCAAGGGCAGGAGTTTTTCTTCCAGCCACACGGCCAGACCATCGTCCGAGGTGTGGGGCGATTCAGGTAACAGCAGGGAAATGGTTTCCGCCAGGTCGCCTACCGACTGATAACTTTCTTCGAACAGCCACGGCTCAATGCTCGCGGCTTCGGTGGCCATGTCCCGCAGCAACCGGGTGGGTACCAGTTGTCGGGGCCGGCCGCCGGATAAAAAGTACACCGCCCACGCAGCATCTTCCGCGGGCGCCTGTAGGAAATAAGCCTGCAAGGCGGCGAGCTTGGCGTTGCTGGAGGTGGTGGCGTCGAGGTTGGCGTACAGCTCGGCGAAGGCTTTCATGACGTGGCCTCCTCTTCGTCATCGCCGTATTCGGTGGTGAATCCCTGGGCATCCAGGCCCTTTTCCCGCAGGTGCCTGACCAATACGCCCACAGAACCGTGGGTGACCATTACCCGCTCGGCACCGGTTTGCTCAATGGCCCATAACAGTCCGGGCCAATCGGCGTGGTCCGAGAGCACAAAGCCGCGATCCACGCCGCGCCGACGCCGGGTTCCGCGCAGGCGCATCCAGCCGCTGGCGAAGGCGTCACTGTAGTCGCCGAAGCGGCGCATCCAGGTGCTGCCACCGGCGGAGGGCGGGGCGATGATCAGGGCCTGGCGCAATAAAGGGTCGGTCTTTTTGAAGTCGCCGGCGTAGAGGGTTTCAGGGATATAGATGCCAGCTTCGCGGTACACCCGGTTCAAGGGTTCGACCGCGCCATGGCTGAGGATCGGGCCGATGCTGGCGTCGATGCCGTGGAGAATCCGCTGGGCTTTGCCGAAGGAATAACAGAACAACACGCTGGCCTTGCCGGCGGCGATATTGGCCTGCCACCAGTCGTTGATCCCGGCAAAAATCTGCGCCTGGGGCTGCCAGCGGTAGATCGGCAGGCCGAAGGTCGATTCGGTGATAAACGTATGGCAGCGCACCGGTTCGAACGGCGCGCAGGTGCCGTCGGGCTCGACTTTATAGTCGCCGGAGGCGACCCAGACTTCACCCTGGTATTCCAGGCGCACCTGGGCGGAGCCGAGGACATGGCCGGCGGGGTGGAAACTCAAAGTGACGCCGTGGTGGCGCAGGCTTTCGCCGTAGGCCAGCGTTTGCAGGTTGATGTCCTGGCCGAGGCGCGAGCGCAGGATACCTTCGCCGGGGGCGGCGGCCAGGTAGTGTTGGTTGCCGGTGCGGGCGTGGTCGCCGTGGGCGTGGGTGATGACCGAACGTTCCACCGGGCGCCAGGGGTCGATGTAGAAATCCCCGGCGGGGCAGTAGAGGCCTTCGGGCCGGGCGATAACAAGGTCCATGGGCGTGCCGTGGAGGTGGGCTTGTTAATTATGAGGCGGGGGCGGGTGGAGAAGTTCTATCGGAATGCATGCAATCAAATGTGGGAGCTGGCTTGCTGTGGTGAGGGGGCTTGTCCCCCGTCGGGTTCACCACAGATTGATGGGGCTGCTTCGCAGCCCAACGCGGGGCAAGCCCGCTCACCACAGCAAGCCCGCTCCCACATTTTGATCCGGTTGAGTCTGGGAAACCGGGTTACTTGCCCGGCACCAGCGTCAACCGCGTCTTCCCGTACACCCCGTCAAAGTTCTGTGGCTGCATCGGGAAGCTCAGGTATTGCGCCTTCAGCCACGGGTCGATGCCATTGGCATAGTTCGGGCTGGCCGGGTTGCCGGATTGGCCGATGCCGCTTTGGCCCATCATCGGTTCCGCCAGGCCGAAGTCGACAATCATCCGCAGCGCCGGCACCTGGGTCGTGTCGAAACTCTGGCCCCAGCTATACGGTGCGCTGTTCAGCGTGTTGTGATCGCCGCCCGCGGCCAGTGGGCCGCGAATGGCCTGGCCGCTGGTGTTCTTCCAGGTGTAGCTGTGCAGTTTGCCCCACTGCCAGGCCTTGTGATCGGCGCCCAGCGCGCTGTCGCCTGCGGTGATCGCGGCGGCCAGGCTACGGGCGAGGATCGCCGGCTTGTCGGTTTTCTGCCCGGTGCGGGCGTCATTCCAGAACGGGCTGTCTTCGCGCCCCAGCAGGTGGTCGGCCACCGCCGAGTACGACAGGTTGGCGTTACCGATAAAGGCTTTCCAGGTGGCGCTGTTTTCCGGACCGAGTTCGTCGAGGAAAATCTGCTTGGCGCTTTCCTGCAGGAACAACTCATAAATCGCCGCGTCGGCGGAGGTGGATGCCAGCCGACCGTCGAAGGCCATCAGGCGGCCCAGTGCTTCCCGCGCCTTGGCCTGGTCTGCCACCGGCAATCCATCGATTGCCTGTTTCAGCGGCTGGGCCATGCCCGGCGCCTGGAACATGCTCTTGAGCTTGGCGGCGAACGTGGTGGTCTGGTCGTACTGCATGGCAATCATGCTGCGGCTGTCATGCTTGCCGCTGCCGGCCAGTTGCGCGATACGTTCGGCGCGTTCCGGCGCGGCCCACGAGTTGGACAGTTGCATGCCGTAGCCACGGGGAATGGTGCGCTGGTTGGCCGTGCCGATCCAACCCTGGGCCGGGTCCTGATCGTAGGGGTGCAGCATCGCGTCGGCGTAGCCATCCCAGTCGAAACGCCCGTCCCAGCCCGGCGATGGCACCAGGCCTTCGCCTTCACGGCGGTTGGGGAACCGCCCGGTCACTTGCCAGCCAATGCTGCTGGCGTCGGCGAAGACCATGTTCAAGGCAATTGCGCGAATTTCCCGGGTGGCGTCAGACGCTTTACCGGCGGTTTGCGCACGGGACAGGTCGAAGAACGCGTCCAGGCTCTTGTCGTCCTTGAAATCGGCGGTTTGCAACGCCAGGCCGTAGCCGCTGGTCAGCGACTGGGCACTGTTGAGCAGCGGCCCGTGGCGGGTTTCGTACACCGCTTCGCGAATCGGCCGCTGGCCCTTGGCGAAGTAGGTTTCGTTGCGCACGATGGCGGGCAGCCATTTGCCGTTGTTCTCGTAGTACAGCGCGTTGCCCTGGCGCTTGACCTTCTCCAGGAATACGTCCTGGGTGTCACCCGAGACCTGGCTCATGCTCCAGGCCACCTTGCCGTTGAAGCCGGAAAGCAGGGTTGGCAAACCGGCGATGGACACACCGGCGGCCTGGTATTTCGGCGAGCGGATCTGCACGTAGTTCCACAGCGACGGAGCCTGCATCGAGGTCGACAGGTCATTGGCCAGCAGGCTCTTGTTGCTGCGGCTGCGCTGCGGGCCGATCGCCCAGTTGCTGGAGCTGGACGTGCCCAGGGTGTTGAGGGTGCCGAGGTGTTCGCTGAGGCTGGTCAGCGCAGCGAGGCCCGGGATCTGGCCCAGGTTGATGCCCTTGAGCTTGTCGGACTCGGCCGCTGGCAGCGGTTCATCCGGGTAGCTCGGGGTCAGCCAGGCGAGTTTGTCGGCACCGACTTTTTGCGCGAGCACCAATGACGACAGCTCTTCCTGCAAGTTGGTCGACTCGCTGAAATTCAGCAGGCAGAACAGCAGCGCCGAATCTTCCGGCTTCCAGTATTCAGGCTTGTAGCCAGTCTGGGCCAGGTCTGGCGGCAGCTTGTCGCGGTAGCGGAACAGGTAGGCGTTGACCCCGCGTGCGTACACTTCAAAGAAGCGCTTGAGGCGCGGCGACGAGGCGTTATACAGCTCGCCGGCGCTTTTGCGCAGGTTGACCGCCCGCATGAAACGGTCGACATCCAGCACATCCGGCCCAGACATTTCCGCCAGGCGGCCCTGGGCCAGCAGGCGCAGGGTGACCATCTGGGTGATGCGGTCGCTGGCGTGCACGTAGCCCAGGGTGAACAGCGCATCGTGGAAGGTGCTGCTTTCAATCAGCGGGATGCCCTGGCTGTTGCGGCGCACCGAAACGTTCTGCGCCAGGCCCTTGATCGGCTGTACGCCGGAAACCGGAGGCAGGGTGTCTTGGGTGCTCTGTAACTGGCAACCGGCCAGGCCCAAGGCACTGGCAATTGCCGCGGCAACGCCGAACCGGGGAAGAAAATGTGAGAGGGCTGGCGAGGCCATGGCAAAGCTCCTGCGGGGGGTAGCGTCAGTAAAGGCGCTACGTTAGTGAGCGCGGCGAAACGACGCAAGCGGGAGGCGATGCTTATTTCAGGATTTGCGTAAGGTTTCCAGTCGGGCACAAATCAGTGTGGGAGCGGGCTTGCTCGCGAATGCGGTGTATCAGCTAAAAGAGTTGTGGCTGATCCACCGCATTCGCGAGCAAGCCCGCTCCCACATTTTGATCCCGTTGACCTTCAGGATTTTGGCGGATTGACCTTCTGCACCAGCTCATAGGCACGCACCGTCGCCGGGCGTTGCTTGATGTGGTTGAACCAGCGTTCTACATGTGGGAAGTCTTCCAGCTTCTGGCTCTGCCACTTGTGGGAAACGATCCACGGGTAGATCGCCATGTCGGCAATGCTGTACTCCTCGCCGGCCACGAACGTGCGGTCGGCCAGGCGCCGGTCCAGCACGCCATACAGGCGGGCGGTCTCATCCACATAGCGTTTGATCGCGTAGGGGATTTTTTCCGGGGCGAACTGGCTGAAGTGATGATTCTGGCCGGCCATCGGGCCCAGGCCACCCATTTGCCAGAACAGCCATTGCAGCGCTTCCTGACGACCACGCAGGTCCTGGGGAATGAACTTGCCGGTTTTTTCCGCGAGGTACAGCAGGATTGCGCCGGATTCGAACAGGGAAATCGGCGCGCCGCCGTCGGTCGGGTTCTGATCGACGATGGCCGGGATGCGGTTATTGGGGGCGATCTTCAGGAAGTCGGGCTTGAACTGGTCGCCCTGGCCGATGTTGATCGGGTGCACCTCGTAAGGCAGGCCGGCTTCTTCCAGGAACAACGACACTTTGTGACCGTTGGGGGTGGTCCAGTAATACAGGTCGATCATGAAGCTCTCCAAGGGTGGTGACGCTTGAGCGAATGCCTGTAGGTATAGGTAATGTTAGGGTGACGAAAATTCAATGAAACATTTGGGTCTATCGATATGGATATTCGTGCGGGCGCAGCGTTGATTCTGATTGACCAGCAAAAAGGCATTCACCATCCCAGGCTGGGACGGCGCAATAATCCGCACGCCGAGGCGCGCATGCTGGCGTTGCTGGCGCATTGGCGGCGCGAAGGCTGGCCGGTGATTCATGTGCAGCATCTGTCCCATTCACCGGAATCGGTGTTCTGGCCGCAGCAGTCGGGGGTGGAGTTTCAGGATGCATTTATTCCGCAGGCGGGTGAGCAGTTGATCCAGAAACGGGTGCCGGACGCATTTTGTGGGACGGGGCTGGAAGCGAGGTTGCATGAGGCCGGGCTTCGGCAAGTGGTGCTGGTGGGCGTGGCCACCCATAACTCGGTGGAGGCCACGGCCCGCAGTGCCGGCAACCTGGGGTTTGAGACGTGGGTTATCGAAGATGCCTGCTACACCTTCGACAAGGCGGACTTTTTCGGGCAGATGCATTCGGCGCAGGCGGTACATGCCATGTCGTTGGGTAACCTGCACGGCGAGTACGCCACAGTGATTTCCTCCAAACAGTTGCTGGAGTGACCGTTGTGGCGAGGGAGCTTGCTCCCGCTGGACCAGGCTGGAGCTCCAGTGCGAAGCGCTCCCGAGTGCCTCACCTCAGTCCGCCTGAAGACGCGCGTGCACAGATTTTGGGGCTGCTACGCAGCCCAACGGGAGCAAGCTCCCTCGCCACAGAGGATCTAAGCCACCGCGCCGTCCACCAACACCTGCAACGTTTGTCGTGAGCATCGCTCGATGCGTACCCGCACACCATAGACTTCGGCAAACAGCGCCGTATCCAGCACGTCATCCGCCGCGCCACTGGCGTACAGCCGGCCCTGGCGCAGCACCGCGATATGGTCGGCATAGCGCGCCGCGAGGTTGATGTCGTGCAGCACCACCACGGCGATCAGGTTGTGTTCCCGCACCAGGTCGCGCACGCAATCCATGACCTTCAACTGGTAGTTCAAGTCCAGCGCACTGGTGGGTTCATCCAGCAGCATCACCTGTGGCCGGCGCGCAATCAGTTGCGCCAGGCTGACCAGTTGCCGCTGGCCGCCGGATAACGTGCTCAATAGCTGATCCGCCAGATGAGCGATGCCAATCCTTTGCAACGCATCAAAGGCCTCGCGCATGCACGCGTCGCTTGAAAGCGCAATGCCCTCGACGTTCGCCACCCGCAGCGCCGCGATCACGCTTTCCATCACACTCAGGCTCAAGCCCGGCGGAAGGTTTTGCGGCATATAGGTCACACGCCGGGCGCGTTCACCGACGGACATTTTCGTCAGGTCCAGGTCACCCAGTCTGACAACGCCCTGCATCTTTTCCAGCCCCGCCACCGCCCTCAGCAACGTCGACTTGCCCGCACCGTTCGGCCCGATCAACGCGGTCAGGCTGCCGTGGGCCAGGGTTGGCAAACTCAGGTCATGCACAATCTGGCGCCGGCCATAACTGACCTGGGCGTTCTGAATCGACAGCCCGCTGCTCATAACTGCCTCCCGCGCTTGAACACCAGCAACACGAAAATCGGCACGCCCACCAGCGCGGTGACGATACCCACGGGTACGATCACCCCGGGCATGATCAGCTTGCTGGCGATGGATGACAGCGACAACAGTAACGCGCCGACAAGCGCGCTGGCCGGCAGCAGGAAGCGCTGGTCTTCACCCACCAGAATCCGCGCGATGTGCGGACCCACCAGGCCGATAAATCCGATGGTTCCCACAAACGCCACGGCGGTGGCCGACAGCAGGCTGATGCGCAACAACGAGAAAAACCGCAGGCGCTTCACATCGACACCGAAGCTTTGCGCGCGGTCTTCGCCCATGCGCAACAGGGTCAGGCGTGGCGCGGCCGCGAAGGAAAAGGGCATGACCACGGCGACCACCAACGCGAGGATGCCGAGCTTGTCCCAGTTGGCCCGGGTCACGCTGCCCAGGGTCCAGAACACCAGTTGTTGCAGCACATCTTCGGTGGCGACCAGTTGCAACAGGGCGACCACCGCGTTGCAACTGAACACCAGGGCAATCCCGAACAGCACCAGGCTTTCCACCCCGGCACCGCGCAGGCGCGACATGGCTTGCAGCAAAAAGACCGAGGCGGCGGCAAACACAAAGGCTGAAATGGAAATCGCCGTATTGGCCGACACCCACAGCGTCGTCACTGGAAACACAATCACCAGGGACGCGCCCAACGCCGCCGCCGAGGAAACCCCCAGGGTGAATGGACTGGCGAGCGGGTTGTTAAGGATCGCCTGCATCTCGGCGCCCGCCAGCGACAGCGCACAACCGACCAACACCGCCATCAAGGCGTAGGGCAGGCGCACGTTCCAGATGATCACCTGGTCGGTGGCGCTCAGGTGGGCGGGGTGCAGCAAGCCATCGAGCAGGGCGCCAAGGCCCATGCCCGACGGGCCGCTGGCCAGGTCCACGAGGATCGCGCACATCAGCGCGCCACCCAGCAGGGCCAGCAGCCAGAAGCGGCGGGCCAGCAGGCGGCGATAGCCTTGGCTGGCGGTGGCGAGGTCGAGGGTTTGAGTGGTCATTGGATTCGCAGCCTTGAAAACGACGAAAATCCCTGCCGGTACACGGTCAGTGTGGGAGCTGGCTTGCCTGCGATGGCGATGGTGAATCCAACACCGCTATCGCAGGCAAGCCAGCTCCCACAGGAACCGTGTACAGGCAGGGAATGGGTTGTGAGCCTTAGTTACTTGGCCTTGCCATCAATCCAGTAAGCACCCTGCAGCGGCATGCCGAGGAACTGTTGGTTCATCGCTTCCATGGTCGCCTTGGGATCCAGCTTGGCGAACAATTCCGGATGCACCCACTTGGCCAGCGCTTCAATCGCCAGCAGGTTGTACGGCGAGTTGTAGAAGTCATGCCACAGACCGTGGGAATTGCCCTCACGAATCGCCCGAAGGTTCACAAACTCAGGGCGGGCCAGCACGGCGTCAAACGCGGCACGCGCGTCTTCGTTGCTCACGCCAGCACCCAGAATCAACCCGGGCTTGTGATTGCCGGTGGCCACATACACATCCGGGTCAGCTTTCAGCGCGTACTCGACACTGATATCTCCCAGCGCCCCCGGCACCACGTCGGCGGCGATGTTGCGCCCGCCCACCAGCTTGATCACTTCACCCATGCCGCTCTTGCCAGTGGTGTGCCCCGGTGCCTGCCAGGCGCCGGCCAGCAATTCCAGGAACACGCTCGGGCGCGGCCCGGCCGGCAAGGTGGCGACGGCGTCGGTGATCACCTTGATGTGCTGGTCATAAAAGTCGAGGAACGCCTTGGCCTGGGTTTCCCGGCCCAGGGCCTGGCCCAGGGCGGTCATGCTGGCGTGGGTGCCTTGCACCGGGTTGATGCGGAAGTCGACGAACAACACTGCAATGCCCGCCTTGGCCAACACGTCCGCCACCGGGCTGTGTTCAGTCGGGCCATGGCCGGAAATGCTGAACACCGCCAGGTCCGGTTTCAGCGAAAGAATTTCCTCGGCGCTGACGCTTTGCTCCGACGCCTGGCCAATCAGCGGAATGTCTTTTACCGTCGGAAATTTCGCCACGTAGGCGTTATAGGTGTGGGCGTCCAACAGTTTCAAATCATTCTGCCAGCCGACAATCCGTTGGAATGGCGCGTCCTTGTCCAGCAAGGCAAAGGCCGAAATCAGCCGGCCTTCGCCGAGCACCACGCGCTGCACGTGGTCTGGCACCTCGACCTTGCGGCCCAGCACGTCGGTGACTTCATGGGCGGCGGCGGTTTCGGCGTGGCCGAGGATCAGCACGGCAAATAGCGCGCCCAGCTTGAGGAAGTTGCGGGGTTTCAGCATGGCGAGAACTCCAGGTGAAGGCGGCGCATCAGACATCGCTCCAGCGCCGCAAAAGGTTGTGATAGGCGCCGCTCAGTTGCAGCAATGCGTGGTCGTCGGCGTGTTGCGCGGTGAGGCGTTGAATCGCCACGTCCATGTCCAGCAGCAGTTGGCGCTGACTGTCTTCGCGCACCAGGCTTTCGATCCAGAAGAAACTGGCGATGCGCTCGCCGCGGGTGACCGGGTTGATCTTGTGCAAACTGCTGCCGGGATAAATCAGCAGGTGCCCGGCGGGCAGCTTCACCGCGTGCTCGCCGAAGGTGTCGCGGATCACCAGTTCGCCGCCGTCGTAGCTGGCCGGATCAGCCAGGAACAAGGTGGCGGAGATGTCGGTGCGCACCCGTTCGCGCACGCCCTTGAGGCCGCGAATCGCATTGTCGATATGCCAGTCGAAGGCTTCGCCGCCGCTGTAGCGGTTGAACAGCGGCGGGTAGATTTTCTTCGGCAGGGCGGCGGACATGAACAGCGCGTTGTCCGACAGCCGCGACAGAATCTGCTCACCCAGGCGAATCGCTACCGGCGCGTCTTCCGACAGCTGCCGGTTGTTTTTCGCCATGGCCGAGCGTTGCCCGGCAGTGACCTTGCCGTCGACCCACGGTTGATCGAGCAGGGTGGCGACGGCCACCGCGACTTCTTCGGCACTCAACAGGCCGGGGATTTCGATCAGCACGGCTTAAAACTCATAGTCGACACTGGCGGTGAGCGTGCGCCCGGCGCCCGGAATGCCGTAGAGCTGGAAGCCGTCCAGGGACGCGCCGATCTGGCTGTAGTAGAACTTGTTAAACACGTTGTTCAGGTTGAGGTTGACCGTGGTTTGCCTGGTCACTTTGTATTGCGCAGCCACGTTGTTGAGCCAGTAGCCGGGCGCCTTTTCGTGGTCGCGGGTGTAGATCGCGTACACGCCGGACGGGCCGGTGGCGTAGCTGCTGTTGTTGTTCAGGCCGCCGACGTACTTGTTATCGCTGTAGCGGCGGCGTCCTACGTATTGCGCGCCGTAACTCAGGCTCAGGTCGTCGGTGACGGCGTAGGTGGTCCACAGGTTGGCGGTCAGGTCGGGAACGTTCTTGGCTTCCTCGCCTTTGTTGGCCCCTTTGGTCTGGGTGCTTTTCAGCGCGGAGAACCCGCTGTACACCGTCCAGCGCGGGCTGATATTGCCTTGCAGGCCCAGTTCCACACCGTCTACGCGCTTGGCGGGGAGGGCGCGTACCGGAGCGCTTTCGCCGTCCTGGTATTCCCAGGAGTTGTCCAGTTCTGTGCGGAAGATCGCGGCGGTGACGTTCAGCAGGTCGTGGGCAATGTCCCACTTGGTGCCGATCTCGTAGGTCTTCGACTTGGCCGGGGTGTAGTTGCTGGTGCTCGCGGCGCCGTAGATCTGGTTGTTGGTCGACGCGCCCAGGGCTGACGGTTGTGCCGCTTCGCTGTAGGACACGTAGATGCTGCCGTTAGGCAACGGCTTGTACACCGCGCCGACCCGGCCGCTCACGGCACCGTCGGTGCTGTCGATGGACGCTTGGCCACGCTGGGTGGTTTTGGCCTGCCAGTTGTCGTAGCGCAGGGAGCCGAGCACTTGCCACTGTTCATTCAGGGTGACGGTATCGCCCAGGTAGATGCCGGCGTTGTCGATCACTGAGCGTGGCTGGCCTTCACCCTTGGTCACTTCGTTGCTGGCGAAGCTGTGGTTCGGGTCGTTCATGTCGAAGAACAGATCGCCGGCCGGCACTTCGGCGTTGCGTTTCAGGCCGCCGTAGGTCTCGTGATAGAACTCGAGCCCGCTGACCACCGCGTGTTCCAGCCCGCCGGTATTGAGCTTGAAGGCGAAGTCGGTCTGGTTGTCGAGGATGGTATAGCGCGTCGACTGGCCGAAGTCGCTCCCTCGCAAAATACCGTAGGCGGTGTTACCGCTGTTGGCGTATCCCGGGTAGGCATTTACCGTGCTGCCGGGCACTTGGCTGATCGGTCCTACGCCGGTGTAGCCCAAGGTCGCACAGCGCGTGCCGGTGCAGGTTTTTTGGCCATTGCCGTTGGCGGCGAAGAAGCGCGCGGGCGAGAGCACCGCGAAGTTGTCGGTACGCTCCCACTTGGTCTGGTTCTTCAGGGTCGCTTCGTTCCAGTCGAAATCATGCTCGAAGCGGGTGGTCAGCGAAGTGGTTTTGGTCTGCTGGGTGTACAGGTGCGAGTCGCCATACCAGTTGGAGCGCTTGACTCCCGGCATGCGGTCGCCGTCGGTGCCGCGCTGGATCGGCACACCGCCGTCCGGCGTGTTGTCGTCCTTCTGGTAGAAGGTGTCGATAAACAGGCGGGTGTCGGTGCCCAGGCCGAAGCCGAGGGAGGTCGCGATGCCCCAGCGGTCGTAGTCCACGTCGTCACGCTCGGCCACCTGGTTGTAGTGCTTCATCAGGTTGATGCGCAGGGCGGTGGTGTCATTCAGTTGTTGGTTGAAATCGCCGGTGAGGCGGCGGTAGCTGTCGGTGCCGATGCCGGCCGAGAGTTTGTTGGCATCCCCCAGATGCGCCTCTTTGCTCACCAGGTTGACGCTGCCGCCTACCGCGGAAACGCCGGATTCGATCGAGCCGGTGCCCTTGAACACTTCTGCCTGTTGCAGGTTGAAGGTGTCGGTGCGGGTCGATTGGCCGGCATCGCGCACACCGTCGACGGTCAGGCTCTGCTCCGAGGAAAACCCGCGAATCGAAAACAGGTCGCCCCAGCCCAGGTTGCCTTCGCCGGACATGAAGGTGATGCCCGGCACGTTGCGCAACACTTCCTGCAAGGTCTGCGCGTTTTGCTCCTTGAGCACTTGCTGCGGGACGATGGTTACGCTTTGCGGGGCATCAAGCAGCGGCTGGCTGATTTTTGCCGAGGTCACCCGGTCGACTTTAAAGGCGGAAGTGGCTTCACCGTCGATCTTGATTTCCGGCAGGCTCAGCACTGAATCATTCGACGCCGCCACCGGCGCATCGGCCCAGGCGGTGGGAGAAACGCTGCCGGCGGCAAGCAGGCCGAACATCGGCGCAAGGGTTGATTGCAGCGACAGGGCGCGCGGGGTAGGCAATGGCATTCAGAGTGACCTAGGCTAAATTACAATTAATCTCATTTAGATTCGGTAGTCTAAAGACCGATACCGGCCGCCATGCCGTGGCTTTGTAATGCGGATGCGTGATTACCGCTTCCCACAACATTCCATTACATTTGCGCGTACTCCTGGCTGAAGTTTCGGCTATCTCCTGCCTTTTGAGTTTCGGACGAATTGCCCCATGGCCAAGCAAGACCACCTGCTGATCGTTGATGACGACCCGCAAATCCGCCAATTGCTGTGCGACTACCTGAGTGACGCCGGCTTCCAGGTGTCCACCGCCGGCGACGGCAAGGAAATGCGCCGCCGCCTGGCGCTGAATGTCATCGACCTGATCGTCCTCGACCTGATGTTGCCCGGCGAAGACGGCCTGAGTTTGTGCCGCGAATTGCGCGTCAGCTCCAACACGCCGGTGATCATGCTCACCGCCAAGGGCACGCTGATCGACCGGATCGTCGGCCTGGAAATCGGCGCCGACGATTACCTGCCCAAGCCGTTCGACCCGCGGGAGTTGCTGGTGCGGATCAAGGTGGTGCTGCGCCGGGTGCAGAGTTTTCCGGACCGGGCGCGGCTCGATGAAGCACCGAGCATCAGCTTTGCCGGCTGGCAGCTGGACACCCGGGCCCGCCAATTGCTTTCGCCGGAAGGCGTGGTGGTCAGCCTCGGCAACTCCGATTACCGGGTGTTGCGCCTGTTGTTGCAGCATCCCAACCGGCCGCTGAGCCGCGACTTTTTGCTCAACCACGTGTTCGACAAAGACAGCACGCCGTTCGACCGCTCGATTGATGTGTGCGTCAGCCGACTGCGCTCGCAGTTGCCGGCCGGGTTGATCAAGACCGTGCGCAACGAGGGTTACATGCTCACCGCCGACGACGTGGCGCTGCAATCGTGAAACTGCTGCCGCGTTCGCTGTTCGGCCGGCTGGTGCTGATCCTGGTCAGCGGCATGCTCGCGGCCCAGGCCCTGACCAGCAGCATCTGGTACGACATGCGCCACGGCCAGGTGCTGGAAATCCCCAGCCGGCTGATCGCCACGCGGCTGGCGGACGTGGTGCGGCTGGTACACAGCGATCCGGCGCAGGCGGATGTGCTGATCAAGCTGCTCGATACGCCGCGCTTTCGCCTGACCCTGAGTGACCAGGCCAGTGATGTGACAAGCAGCATCAGCGACAGCGACCAGGCCACCGAGCGCTTGCTGAATAAAGTGCTCTCGGAGAAAACCGGCTACACCCAGAACCTGCATCTGTTGAGCCTCAAGTTGCTGGATGCCGAGGGCCAGCATGCCGGGCTGTCGACTCTGCTCAGCTCCAGGCCTGTGGTGGGGCAATTCCTGATTGACCTGCGTTTGCCGGACGGGCGCTGGCTGCAAGTGCAGGCCACCGAGGAACAAGGCTGGACCAGTACTTCCCCGATGGACTTGCTGTTCGATTACGTGATGCGCATTTATCTGCTGCGGGTATTGGTGCTGGTGATCATTGCCCTGGTGGCGGTGCGCCTGGCCATTCGCCCGCTCAACGCCCTGGCCAAGGCTGCCGAAGCCTTGGGCCGGGACATCCAGCGGCCACCGCTGGCCCTCGATGGGCCCACCGAAGTGCGCCGCGCCGCCCAGGCGTTCAATGCCATGCAGCAGCGGCTGATCGCCAATATCGCCGAGCGCACGCGCTTCCTGGCGGCGATTTCCCACGACCTGCGCTCGCCCATTACGCGCCTGCGGTTACGTACAGAAATGCTCGACGACAACCGCACCAAGGAACGTTTTCGCAGCGACCTGGAAGAAATGGAGCACATGGTTTCCAGCACCCTGGACTTCGTCAGCAGCGGCGAAATCAACGAGAAGCGCCAGAACATCGACATCAACGCCTTGCTGCAAAGCTTGCAGGCGGACCTGCAGGACGTGGGCGAGACGGTGACGATAGAAGGGCGGGCCAAACAGCCATTGCCGGGGTATGCCCGCAGTCTCAAGCGTTGCGTGCAGAACCTGCTGGAGAACGCGGTGCGTTATGGCTCCGAGGTGGTGGTGCGGGTAGAGGACAAGGCGGACAGCTTGAAGATTGTCATCAGCGACCGTGGGCCGGGGATTCCCCAGGAACAACTGGAACAGGTGATGGAGCCGTTTTACCGGGTGGAAGGCTCACGCAATGTGGAAACCGGTGGTTACGGGCTGGGGCTGAGTATCGCGCATACGATCGCCAGTGCCCATGACGGGCGGTTGAGCTTGAGCAATCGGGAGGGTGGGGGGTTGGAGGTGGTGGTGTTGTTTCAACGCAAATCGCAGCCTTGAAATGCAGACTAAATGTGGGAGCGGGCTTGCTCGCGAAAGCGGTGTATCAGTAACAGAGAGGTTGACTGACACTGCGCTTTCGCGAGCAAGCCCGCTCCCACATTTGGATGTGCAGTGTTTCGAGAATCGGGTTTCTTAACTCAAGCCCCGTGGCACTTCTTGAATTTCTTCTCGCTGCCGCACGGGCAAGGATCGTTACGACCCACGTCCTTCAACGTATTGCGCACCGGCTCCTGGTGAGCGTGGCCGCAGTTCGGGCCGTGGACATGGCCGTGGTCGTGATCATGATGATCGTGATCGTGGTTGCAGTCGGGACCATGGACATGGGGTTGCTGAGTCATCGATGTCGCTCCGGAATAAAATCGCCGGGGATTATCTCGCCATTGCGCAACACCTGCACGTCGTTCCCGATAAATAAACCGGTTTTCAACTCGCCTTCAAGACGATAGGGCACGGGATCGCGCGGATTTTTCAGCATGTCGACCACATCGCGGATCTGCGGCCACAGGTTGGTGCGCACCGATACCCGGAAAAAAGCGTGGCTGTGGGGTGGCACGGTCAGCCATTCGTTGGACTCGCCTTCGGTCAGCACCATCGTGCCGAGGCTGACCTTGTAAACCAGGCCGCGTACGGTCAGGTCGTTGTTGTCACGGTTATCCACGCGGAAATACAGCTTGAACTTCTGCTCCAGCAACTTGACCCGCACGGGGTCGACCTTGACCAGACGCACCTCGGGGGCGGGCGTATCGTCGGCGAACCACGACGCGCAGCCGGAGAGCCCCAGCATCAATGCCAGCAGAAGGCTGTAAGTCCTGAATACCCGCGCCTGAGAAACCATGCCGTTACTCCGTGTGAAGAGTCAGCATAGCAAGCGAGAGCCTGTCGGGTATCAATGAATGTCAGAGGTAGCCGGAACAGCACTTCTTGAATTTCTGCCCGCTGCCACACACGCAGGCGTCATTACGCCCGGCCTTCACGTCCACTGTCGGGTCGATAAAGTACCAGTGCTCATTGTTCTGTACGAAAGATGAGCGCTCGCGGTGGCTGTGTTCGCCGGTGCTGTCATGCCAGCGAGCGGTAAAGGTCACGAAGGCGTGTTCCGGCTGGCCGCCGAACACCTCGGAGCTTTCCACTGAAAGGCCCAGCCAGGTGCTTTGGGCGCTCCAGGCGCCGATGGCGGCCGTGTCCAGCCCGGCTTGCTGCGCAGGCAGGGTGGTTGCCACCAGGTAGTCCACCAGTCCCAACACGTAGGCGCTGTAGCGCGAACGCATCAGCGCTTCGGCGCAGGGGGCCGGGTGGCCGGCGTGATAATGACCGCAGCAGGCATCCAGCAGGTTGCCACTGCCGCAGGGGCAAATGGATGTACTCATTGGGTTACCACCAATACTTTCCAAAGTTTTGCGGGTTGGCCCAGAAGCGGGCGTTCAGCCAATCCGGCACCTGTTTATAGTCAAGCAGATCATAGGTAAACAGCGTCAAAACCTGATCGTCGCGCTGGAAACGCTCGCTGGCTTGCAGGGCCAGGGAGAAGAAATCGGTGTCTTTCCAGTGGCAGGCCTCCAGGTCCACCAGCACCGCAATGCGACTGGCATTGAGGTTGCGGATGCCCCCCAGCAGGGTCAGGCCCGCAGGTTTTGACAGGTGTTCCAGGCAACCGACCGCCAGTGCCAGGTCAAAACGCTGGGCCGCGAGGTCGGTGGGCAAGGGGCCGGGCTCGGCGAAGGACACCACGGTATCCGGGTGTGCTTCCTTAAAGGCATCCAGCGCCGGGAACTGGCTGGCGCCCAATAACAGCAGGCGTTTGGGCGCGTGAAGATCAAGCAGCGCAGCGAGCGCTTGCTGGGGTGTACGGGAAGAAATACCGGCAGTCATCGAAGATCCTCACATCAGGACCGTAGAGACTAGCCTGCCTGAGCGTGCGGGCCTAGAGCGGGCGGCGAGAATAAACCGCTCGGCCCAATGAATACTGGGCTGTGACACGCTGGCGCAGATGAAAAGAGCCGTCTTTACTCCACTCGTCGGCCCCCGCCGATCCCCTCAGGAGAAAGTCAGATGAGCATCATGCGGACAGCTCTACCCTTGGTTCTGCTAACCGGAGTATTGACAGGTTGCGCAGGCTTGCAAAAAACCGACTGGCCCACCTGTGCCGCCGTCGGCGGTGTGACCGGTGCTGCCATTGGTGCGACCCAAAGCTCGTCCTATGCAGGCTACGGCGCGCTGCTGATTGGCGGCATGGCTGGCGCCTATTGCTGGGTGCATGGCGACGGTGACGAGGACGGCGATGGCGTACCGGACAGCCGCGACAAGTGCCCTGGCACGCCAAAAGGCGTGCAGGTCGACGCCAATGGCTGCCCTCCGGTGCCGGTAGCGGTGGTTCAAGAGGAAGTGGTGGTGGTCAAGGAAGAAACCATCGTGATTCGTGACGTGCACTTCGAGTTCGACTCCGCGAAGCTCACGGCTGCCGACAAAACCAAGCTCGACGTGATTGCCACCCGCCTGAAAAAAGAGGCCCCGAGTGCGCAACTGCGCGTCAGCGGGCATACCGACAGTGTCGGTAAAGATGCCTACAACCAGAAACTCTCTGAACGACGCGCTCATTCGGTGACCGACTACCTGGTCAGTTCCGGCATCCCGCGCAGCAGTTTTGTCTCCGTGACCGGCGCCGGCGAAAGCCACCCCGTAGCCGATAACAAAACCGCTGATGGCCGCGCGCTGAACCGCCGCGTGGAAATCCAGATCAACCGCTGACCCCGCCTCAAGGCCCCTGCGGAATCCCCAGGGGCCCCTTCATCAATTTTTTAATCCTTCACTGGCACAACGCCTGTAGAAGTCGTTACTGTGCGCCCAAAGAATAATGTGCAAGGGGAGCGTGCGGGATGAAGGTGTTTTGGGGGCTGGGTAAATTCTTGACGTTGCTGTTCTGGGTCGTGGTGGTGGTCAACCTGATCACACCGCTGATCAACCCGTTCCACCTGTTGGTCAACCTGGCCGGCAGCCTGTTGTTGCTGACCCATGTTCTGGAACTGCTGTTGTTCAACGGCAGTGTGAAAACCCGTGCCCATCCCTGGCGTGACCGCTTGCAGATCCTGCTGGTGGGTATGTTCCATGTGCAGAGCTTTTCGACGCCGACACCGGCTAATGATGTAAACAAGGAGGCCAATCATGCGTAAGGTTTTTCTGTTGGCCCTGCTGGTCAGCCCCATTGCCCTGGCCCAGAGCGTCAGCGTCGAGACCAACTCGTTGATGCGCCTGCCCAACAGCAGTGGTGTGTTGCAACTGGAGCGACTGGACGTGGCGGATTACGGCACCTTGCTGATTCCCGCCAATATCACCCAGGTGACCGTGGATGAACTGCACCTGGGCCGCGACGCGCGAATCGCCATCGTGCCCGGTAGCACCACGTTGCAACTGCAGGTGCGTCAGGCGCAGCTGGAGCAGGGCAGCCAGATCACCTCACGCGGCGCTCCCGGTACCCATGAGCGCCCGGCCAAGGCGGGGCGTGACCTGGTGTTGCGGATTAACTCGCTGACGGCCGATGAGCTGTCGGTGGATGCCCGCGGTGGCGCGGGTGCCCAGGGTTATGCCGGGCTGGATGGTGCCAACGGCGAAGACCCGGGCTGCACCTGGGGTTCGGCCGGGCGCGGTGCCAATGGCGACAACGGCGGCGACGGGCTGCCGGGCGCGGCGGGCGCGCAGGTTCGTGTGGAATTGCCGCAGGACTTCCCGGGCGAGAAAATCAAGGTCTGGGTGGACGGCGGAGCCGGTGGCTTGGCGGGCACGGCGGGCAAGCCGGGTAAAGGCGGGCAGTCCAAGGGGTGCCTGGTGTACCGCGCGGATGGCGGCGAAAAGGGCCGGGCCGGGTTGGAAGGGCAGCCGGGGCCAGCGGGGCCTGCGGGTGCTGTGACCATTCAGAGGCTCTGAGGCGACTGGCCTGACGCTTTCGCGAGCAAGCCCGCTCCCACATTTGAAACGCATTCCAAATGTGGGAGCGGGCTTGCTCGCGAAAGCGGTCTACTAGGCGCTTCAGAACATCGGCCGTGCCGAAGCAATCGCCACCAGCACCAACCCCACTATCAAGTTGATCCCCACCAATTTACGAATCTGCCCCAAGGCCGCAGCCCCGGCCGACCAATCCTCAGCCGCCACCGCCACGCGCAGCTCCGGCAACTTCAGCGCCTGAATCCGGATAAACAGCGCCGTCATCACCACATACAACCCCATCATGACCTGTACATAACGCGGCGCGGTCTCAAACCCGCTGAAGCGCAGTTGCAGCAGGCCGACACCGCTGATCGGCAACACCAGCACCGCCACCCAGACCCACACGAAAAAACGTTGAAACACATTTACCCAGAGTTTCAGCCGGGCCGGCCCGTCCAGCGCGGCCACGGCGGCGGGGCGCAGGATCATCCAGGCGAAAAACATACCGCCGACCCAGGTCAGGGCGGCCAGTACATGCAGGGTGTAAGCGAAGCTAAAGACGGTCATTGGGGTACTCCGTTCTGCGCGGGATTAATTAGCGGGGTATGATAGCGGCCGATCCGAACCACTGAAAATTTATCCAGCGTTTTTTGCGCCCGACTATCCATGATCAGCACTGAACTCAAAACCACGATCCAGGGCGCCTACTCGCGTTTTCTCGAAGCCAAGAGCTTGAAACCGCGGTACGGCCAGCGCCTGATGATCGCCGAAGTCGCCAAGGTCCTCGGGGATATCGACACCGACGACGAAGGTCGGCGCAGTGGCGACCCCGCCGTGGTGGCCGTCGAGGCCGGCACCGGTACCGGTAAAACCGTGGCCTACAGCCTGGCGGCGATCCCCACCGCCAAGGCCGCCGGCAAGCGCCTGGTGATTGCCACCGCCACCGTCGCCCTGCAAGAGCAGATTGTCTACAAGGACCTGCCCGACCTGATGCGCAACAGCGGCCTGAATTTCACCTTCGCCCTGGCCAAGGGCCGTGGGCGCTATATGTGCCTGTCCAAGCTCGACGTGCTGTTGCAGGAAGGTCACGCGCAAACCGCCACTGCCTCGCTGTTCGAAGAAGAAGGCTTCAAGATCGAAGTCGATGAGGTCAGTCAGAAGCTGTTTACCAGCATGATCGAGAAACTGGCGGGCAATAAATGGGACGGCGACCGCGACAGCTGGCCCAATGCCCTGGAAGACGCCGACTGGGCGCGCCTGACCACCGATCACAGCCAGTGCACCAACCGTCATTGCCCCAACTTCGGCCAGTGCGCCTTCTACAAGGCCCGGGAGGGCATGGGCAAGGTAGACGTTATTGTCACCAACCATGACATGGTCCTCGCCGACCTGGCCCTGGGGGGCGGCGCCGTGTTGCCCGACCCGCGCGACACACTCTACGTGTTCGACGAAGGCCATCACCTGCCCGACAAGGCCATCGGCCACTTTGCTCACTACACGCGGCTGCGCTCCACCGCCGACTGGCTGGAAACCACCGCCAAGAACCTTACCAAGTTGCTCGCCCAGCACCCGCTGCCGGGCGACCTGGGCAAGTTGATCGAGCAGGTTCCGGAGCTGGCGCGGGAGATCAAGACCCAGCAGCAATTCATGTTCAGCGCCTGCGAGCAGGTGGCAGACTTCAAGCCCGGCGAAGACGTGGAAGGTCGCGAACGGCCGCGCCATCGTTTCGTTGGCGGGCTGATCCCCGAGCACATGCGCGAAATGGGCGTCGAGCTGAAAAAGGGCTTTTCGCGCTTGACCGACTTGTTCACCCGTCTCACCGATTTGCTCAAGGAAGGCATGGATGGCGAGGTCAATATCGGCATCGCCAGCAATCAGGCTGAAGAATGGTACCCGCTGTTTGGCAGCCTGCTGTCCCGTTCCCAGGGCAACTGGGAGTTGTGGACCGCCTTTACCGTCGAAGACCCGGAAGACAACCCGCCCATGGCCCGTTGGCTGACCCTGTCGGAAAGCGGTGCGCTGTTCGATATCGAGGTCAACGCCAGCCCGATCCTGGCGGCGGAAATGCTCCGACGCAATCTGTGGAACGTGGCCTACGGTGCCTTGGTCACCTCGGCTACGCTGACGGCCCTGGGCACCTTCGACCGCTTCCGCATGCGCGCCGGGCTGCCGAAAAAGGCGGTCACCGCCGTGGTGCCAAGCCCGTTCCATCACGCCGACGCCGGTGTGCTGCGGGTACCGGACCTCAAAGCCGACCCACGGGATGCGCCGGCCCACACGGCGGCGATCATTCGTGACCTGCCCTCATTGGTAGAGGGTTCCCGGGGCACGCTGGTGTTGTTCTCGTCCCGCAAACAGATGCAGGACGTGTTCGACGGCCTCGACCGTGACTGGCGCAAGCAGGTGTTTATCCAGGGCAACCTGTCGAAACAGGAAACCCTGAACAAGCATAAGGCGCGGGTAGATGGCGGCGATTCCAGCGTGCTGTTCGGCCTCGCGAGTTTCGCTGAGGGTGTGGATTTGCCCGGCGCTTACTGCGAACACGTGGTGATCGCCAAGATCCCGTTCTCGGTACCGGATGATCCGGTGGAGGCCGCGTTGGCCGAATGGATCGAAGCCCGGGGCGGTAATCCGTTCATGGAGATCTCGGTGCCGGACGCCTCCTTGAAGCTGGTCCAGGCCTGCGGGCGCCTGCTGCGTACCGAAGAAGATCGCGGCACCATCACCTTGCTTGACCGGCGTCTGGTTACCCAGCGCTATGGGAAAGCTATCCTGAATGCTTTACCGCCGTTTCGGCGGGAAATTTCTTAAGGCCCAGTGGGCGAATTCGCCCACTTTGTGGTCTATCTCACCATCGCTTCACGTCATCAGGCCAGTCACCGGCCGTTTGGGAGAACCTTGTTCACATGATTCGCACGCTGCCCGCTGTTTTTGCCCTGTTGTTTGCCGCGCCATTGCTGGCTGCGCCTGCCGGGCAACAAACCTTGTTCAACTTTGTACGGCCCGCCGATGTGGTCAAGGTGGCGACCCAGGACGCCAGCCTGCCACAATACAACGCCGAACAAACCGCTGAAGGCGAAGTGCTGCGCCGTATCACCTTCAACCCGGCGGCCGAACCGAGCCTGGTGCTCAGCCCGCAGACCGGCGCCTGGGACTGGTCGCAATCCGGTGCCATGAGCCTGCGGATTCAAAGTGCGATGGACTGGGCGCTGACCCTGTACGTCAAGGTGCAGAGCAATGACGGCCGAACGCTGTTCAGCCGTATCGACCTGCCAGCCGGTCCCGCGCAAACGCTGTTGATTCCGCTGCAAGCCAACTCGCCCCTGAGCCAGGGGATGAAGGCCGGCCCGCCGATGCCGATCACTGTCGATGGCCAGCGCGTGCTGCTGGCCAGCAGCGAAGGGGAGATCGACCGCAGCCAGATCGTGTCGGTGACCCTGTCGATGATCAAGCCGAACGTTGCCCAAAGCATCTTGCTCGAACGCTTTGGCGTGCAGGACATCGCGCCGGTACTCAAGGCTACCTACAGCGATCTGGTGGACGCCTATGGGCAGTCCACCCGCGCCCGGTGGCCGGAGAAAGTCAGCAGCGACGAGCAGTTGAGGGCCGCAGCGGTCAAGGAACAGCAACAGCTCAAGGGCTGGCTGGCCGAGCGCGACAAGGCCTCCCTGGACAAATTCGGCGGCTGGAACAAGGGCCCGGCCTTTGACGCCAGCGGCTTTTTCCGCACCGAGAAGCGCGACGGGCGCTGGTACCTGGTGACACCGGAAGGCCATCCGTTCTACTCCCTGGGCGTCAACACCGTCGCCCCGGACAACAGCCAGACCTACGTGGCGGGCCGCGAATGGATGTTTGCCGCGCTGCCCAAGGCCGGCGAGCCTTTCGACAAATACTACGGCAGCGGTGACAGCCGCAGCGGCAATGGTGCCGATCAGGGGCGCAGCTTTAATGTCGGCCGCTGGTACGACTTCTATGGCGCCAACCTGCAGCGTACCTATGGCCAGCCGTGCGTGCCGCCGGCACCTTGTGCTCCGGAAGGTTTCGACCAGAAACGCTGGGTCAGCCACACCCTCGACCGCCTGCGGGCCTGGGGTTTCAATACTGTCGGCAACTGGAGTGCGCCGCAGCTGGCGACCGCCGACCGCGTGCCTTACACCTTGCCACTGTCGATCGTCGGTGATTACGCGAGCATCAGCACCGGCACCGATTGGTGGGGCGGCATGCCCGACCCGTTCGACCCGCGCTTCGCCATGGCCACCGAGCGTGCGGTGGCAATTGCCGCCCGTGACCATCGCGACGACCCGTGGCTGATCGGCTTCTTTGCCGACAACGAACTGGCCTGGGCCGGTCCCGGTGATGATGCGAAATCCCGCTATGCCCTGGCCTACGGCACCCTGCGCATGACCACCGACGTGCCGGCCAAGCGCGCGTTTCTCAAGCAATTGCGCGACAAGTACCGCAACCAGGAGGGGCTTTCCAGGGCCTGGGGCATCGAGCTGCCCGCCTGGGAACTGATGGAAGACCCGGGCTTTGTGCCGCCAATGCCAAGCCCGGAGCACCCGGAAATCGAAGCGGACTTCAAGTACTTCCAGAAGACCTTTGCCGACGCCTACTTCAAGACCATCTCCGATGCATTGAAATGGCATGCGCCCAACCAACTGTTGCTGGGTGGCCGATACGCGGTCAGCACGCCGGAAGCGGTGGCGTCCTGCGCGCAATATTGCGATGTGCTGAGCTTCAACATGTACACGCTCAAGCCTCAGGACGGCTACGACTTCGCGGCCCTGCGGACGTTGGACAAGCCGGTGCTGATCACCGAATTCAACTTCGGCTCGGCGGACCGCGGCCCGTTCTGGGGCGGCGTGACGCAGTTGGCTCGGGAAGAGGATCGTGGGGTTGCCTACGCCAACTTCCTGAAGCAGGCCATGGCCGAACCGTCGATTGTCGGCGTGCATTGGTTCCAGTACCTGGACCAGCCGGTTACCGGCCGTTTGCTTGACGGCGAAAACGGCCATTTCGGTCTGGTCGGCATCACCGATGTGCCGTTCCAGGGGTTTGTCGACAGTGTGCGCAAAAGTAACCTGGCTGCCGTCGATCAACTGGGCAAGGAAGCCGAAAAGGCCAAGGCTGCCGCAGCGGTCCACGCCGGTGAGGGCGGCAAGCCCGGGCGTGAAGGCAATGCAGCAGCGCCGGGTGCAGAGCATTCCGGCGGGCATTCCGGCAAAGGTCATTGATGGGGGCTGATCGACGAGAGCGGGTTCACAAATCGCTCAATGGCTGGAACAATGTCGGCCACTTACTGTAGTACTTTTCCAAGGGGGCTTAGGTGCAGATTCAGGGTCATTACGAGCTTCAATTCGAAGCGGTGCGTGAAGCCTTCGCCGCGCTGTTCGACGACCCTCAGGAACGTGGTGCCGCGCTGTGCATCCAGATTGGCGGCGAAACCGTCGTCGACTTGTGGGCCGGTACCGCCGACAAGGACGGTGCCGAGGCCTGGCACAGCGACACCATTGCCAATCTGTTCTCCTGCACCAAGACCTTTACTGCCGTCACGGCGCTGCAACTGGTGGCCGAAGGCAAGTTGCAGCTGGATGCGCCGGTCGCCAAGTACTGGCCGGAGTTTGCTGCCGCGGGCAAGGAAGCCATCACCCTGCGCCATCTGCTCTGTCACCAGGCCGGGTTGCCGGCCCTGCGTGAAACGCTGCCCGCCGAAGCCCTGTACGACTGGCAGATGATGGTCGACGCCCTCGCCGCCGAAGCGCCATGGTGGAAGCTCGGGGAAGGGCACGGTTATGCGGCGATTACCTATGGTTGGCTGGTGGGCGAGTTGCTGCGCCGCGCCGACGGTCGTGGGCCGGGCGAGTCCATCGTGGCCCGGGTTGCACGGCCACTGGGCCTGGATTTTCATGTGGGGTTGGCAGATGAAGAGTTTTATCGAGTTGCCCATATAGCCCGAGGCAAGGGCAATGTTGGCGATGAGGCGGCACAACGTTTACTTCAAGTAACGATGCGCGAGCCGACGGCGATGACTACCCGTGCATTTACCAATCCACCGTCTATTCTGACCAGCACTAATAAACCCGAATGGCGGCGTATGCAGCAGCCAGCGGCAAATGGTCACGGTAATGCGCGAAGTCTGGCGGGTTTTTATAGTGGGCTGCTCGACGGTAGTTTGCTGGAAGCCGATATGCTCGAAGAGTTGACCCGCGAACACAGTATCGGCCCGGATAAAACCTTATTGACACAAACCCGGTTCGGGCTGGGTTGCATGTTGGATCAACCGCACGTGCCAAACGCCACGTTCGGCCTTGGCCCACGGGCCTTTGGGCATCCCGGGGCCGGTGGTTCGGTGGGGTTTGCCGATCCGGAACATGATGTAGCCTTTGGTTTCGTGACCAATACATTGGGCCCTTATGTACTTATGGACCCGCGGGCGCAAAAGTTGGTAAGAATATTGGCCGGTTGTCTGTAAATAGCTTGCTGTCTTGCGTTTTTTTGTTACAAAGGCACATACAAAAAGACGCTAGGCAAAATGTTGTAACTTTAATGTTCCAAAAGCGTCTGTTTAACGGGTCATTCAGGCCCCTGGTTTTTTCTCATTTTGTGGATATCTCATGTTATCGAACAAGTCCTTGGCACTGGCGCTATGCCTCACTATTACTGGCTGTGCACAAACCCCACAAAATGATGCCGAGGGCGGGCATTGGTGGTCATTTGGCTCCGATAAGGCTGCTACCAAGGACGCAGTGAGCCAGGCCGACACCAAACCGGATGCCAAGCCGGCGGTCGCGGCCAAGGCGCCAGCGCCGGTAGCACCGGCTGCTGCACCTGCACCTGCACCGGTTGCGAAGGCGGATACCGGCTCGAGCTGGTGGCCGTTCTCGTCGAAAGCCGACGACGCCAAGGCAGACCTGAAGGCCGACCTCAAGGCGGCAACGCCTGCCTCCGGCGCCCCGGCTGATGCACCAGCCGCTGCACCTGCCGTTGCCAAGACGGATACCGATACCAAATGGTGGTGGCCGTTCGAAAGCAAGCCAAAGCCATTGGCCAAGGTCGACGTCGCCAACATCCCGATGCCTGATCCAAAAATCACCCAGGCCTGGCTGGACGACTACGAGCCACGCCTGCGTCTCGCGATCAAGGACAGCAACCTGCAACTGGAACGCCGCGACAACGTATTGGTGGTGATTGCTCCGGTTGACGGCTCCTACAACCCGAAACGCCCGGCGATGTTGCTGCCCGTGACCCTGGGTCCGTTCACCCGTGTTGCCAAGGCCGTTGAAGGCGATCCGAAAACTGCCGTACTGGTCCTGGGCCATGTAGATACCTCGGGTGCCGAGCCGGTGAGCCAGGCCCTGACCAAGGAACGTGCACAGTCCATCGCTTCGATCTTCAGCCTCAGCGGCCTGAAGCAGGACCGCCTGATGCTGCGTGGCATGGGTGACCTGATGCCGCGTGCCGCCAACGACAGCAACCAGGGCCGCGCCCTGAACCGTCGCATGGAAATCATGTTCACCCAGCGCACCACCATGCTGGCCCTGTTGAGCAAGTACAATTCGGCCAACCCGCCGAAGGCTGAAATGGTCGCTGTGCAGGACGTTCCTGCTCCAGCCGCTGCTCCGGTCAAAAAAGCTGCTGCTCCGGCGAAAAAAACCGTCGCCAAGAAAGCTGCCGCCAAGCCGGCTGCCAAAAAGACCCCGGCCAAGCCTGCTGCTAAAAAGCCAGCACCTGCCAAGGCCGCCGCTCCAGCTGCTACCAACGACCAGGCGAAGAACTGATTATTTGAGCAAGAAGGATAAAGCCGCATGACCCAGGCACTGGCCGATATGCGCCGTGACTACACACGGGACGGTTTGAGCGAGGCCCAGGCCCCGGATGAACCGTTTGCCTTGTTCCACCAGTGGTTCGCCGACGCGGTGAAAACCGAACAGCCACCGGTGGAGGCCAATGCCATGACCCTGGCTACGGTGGACCAGGACGGTCGCCCGCACTGCCGGATCCTGCTGCTCAAAGGCCTGGATACACAGGGCTTTACCTTCTTCACCAATTATCAGAGCGCCAAGGGCGAACAACTCGCGGCGCGACCGTTTGCCGCCATGACCTTCTTCTGGCCGACCCTGGAGCGCCAGGTGCGCATCGAAGGTCGGGTGGTCAAGGTCTCGCCGGAGGAGTCGGATGCTTACTTCCAGGTCCGTCCCCTGGGTAGCCGCCTGGGTGCCTGGGCTTCACCGCAAAGCCGGGTAATCAGGGACCGCGAAGAGTTGCAGGCGCTGCTCAAGGCCACCGAACAACGCTTCAGCGATACCCAGCCTGATTGCCCCGAACACTGGGGTGGTTACCGCCTGCTGCCGGAGCGCATCGAGTTCTGGCAAGGCCGCGCGAGTCGTTTGCACGACCGCTTGAACTTCCGCTTGCAGGGGGCCGACTGGACCCGTGAGCGCCTGGCGCCCTGAGCCCACCTTTCGTCACCTCGCCTGAATGTAGCGCTGCACGCCGAAGTCTCTAGTCAGAGGCCTTGGATGGGTAGCGCTGCGCTGCGTTATGCGGCCGTTAGCTACAATGATGACAGCGTCCATCAAGATCCTGAGGGAGGTGGGAACGCTACCGTTCGTCGAGTTTTTCGGTACAGGTTCTCTGTACTAAGGCTGAATGAAAACAATTTTCTGCCCGGCATGCCGTGACAGGCGGCAAGCCACAGCGGTTTAATGGATACCTGTCCTTTGGAGTTGATGCTATGCGTAAGTCCGTTTTACTAGTTGCCTGCTTTACCACCCTGTCGCTGCTGCTGGGTGGCTGCGCCTCGAGTCTGACCGGCGACTCGTACTCCCGTGACGAAGCTCGTCGTGTACAGACTGTTCGCATGGGCACCATCGAATCCCTGCGTCCGGTGAAAATCGAAGGCACCAAGACCCCAATCGGCGGCGCTGCGGGCGCAGTCATCGGCGGCGTTGGCGGCAGCGCCATCGGCGGCGGCCGTGGCAGCATCGTGACCGCCGTTATCGGCGCAGTCGCCGGCGGCCTGCTGGGCTCGGCCACCGAGGAAGGCCTGACCCGCACCCAGGGTGTTGAAATCACCGTCCGCGAAGATGATGGCAGCATGCGCGCCTACGTCCAGGCGGTTCAAGAGAACGAAATCTTCCGCATCGGCGACCGCGTCCGCATCATGACGGTGGACGGAACCAGCCGCGTTACTCGCTAAGGGTAAGGTTGCAGGAAAAGAAAAACCCCAACCGGGTGGCCGGTTGGGGTTTTTTGTTGGACGTATGTTTTGCGGGATCAGGTGAACATATGAATATCGTCAAGGGTGTCTTGTACGGCACCACTCAGAAACGGTGATTTTGTTTTTGCTTGTTGCAGTGCTGGCGAAATTTTCGCCATGTCAAGCTCACCGAAGCGTCGCGCGATGTGGCCTATCGCAATGATGGCAGCTGACGCGATGTTCTCGTCATCATTGCTCACATACCGGAGGCAGGTTTCTTGTGCCCACGTAGCGTCTGTCTCGTTGAGGCCAATGGATATCAGGGCTTCTGTGATCTTGTTTAGGTCGTTGGTGGCTAGAAGGCTTATAGCTTCATCGTGGCTCAAAGACGGGTCGTGATAACGCATACTCATTTTTCAGCTCCTAGAATTTTTCCTTTTCGATCTGTTTTATTCGCTTTTATTAAAGCGTTTTTCATCTCTTGTCTTAACTCACTCCACCGCCTCACATGACCGTGGTAAAGACCTTCTGAGGTGCGATCAATCACCACAAACTCGTTTGTGTGTGGGTCAATACCTATTCGTCTACGTGAATTTGGCGGATTCAGCTCCACTGAGTTGTTAAGAGCATCTAAGCCGTTAGTCGGCTTTTTGCTTTTGACAGAGCTATCTTTTTTTCCGTGATAGGGGGCGTCCTCATACTTCAGGCTTACAACGATATACAGAGGCCGAATGCCCGAATCCACCGGAAACACCAGAATGAAATCCCTGTATTCCGGCGGGTAAATCGGGTCAACGATGATGCTAGCGGCCTTCTCGGTCGGTGGGTACACCCAGATTTGCGGTGCCTGCGGCGCAGCTTCCAGCGCAGGAATACCGAGGGTGCCAGCGGGATCGATGGCAGGCGTCCAGATCAGCTCAATCCCGTCGCCCAAGTCCGCGACCTGATGTGTGCCTCGCAGCCCAAACTTCACGACATCGATCATTTCCCAGTCGCGATTTTTCCCTGTGTAGAAGGCGTATCCCTTGAGGGTGCCGTTAGCTAATTGCTCGACGTGCAGGCGAACCCGTGTACGCGCTCGTGGCATTGAGCGCAGTTGACGGTCGCTGTAGAGCGCGCTGTCGCCCAAGCTGGAGGGCCAGATAAGTGCTGCAATCCCAAGCATCAGGCCTGCGGCGACTGTTCCAGCACCGGCTGCGACGCTTGATGCCCCGCCGATCGCGGAACCGCCCAGTGCCAATGTTCCGAGCCCGGCCGGGAGGGCGCTGCCGCTGATCTTCTTGAGTGGCAGTAGCCCCTCACTGTCGGTTTCACGGCCACCAAGCAGCACGTGTTCGCCATAGTCCCCTATGCGATCAAGCGGTAAGTAACCGGACGGATTGTTGTAGTCGATGAGGGCGTCCGGCAGATTGCAGGACTTTGCGAATACGCAGCCGACCATGGGCAATGGCGTTGGCGGCGGCTCCACTTTACGCCTGGCCTCGTAGGCTTCCTGGCGGGCAAGCATGGCTTCATATGCTTGCTGCCTGGCCTCACGCTCAGCCAACTCGCGCTCGTTCATGTTCTCGAGCCGTCGGTAACCGCCCGTGCCGGTCCCGTAGCATCGCCAGACTTGGGGTATATCCTTGTTGTTTGCCATCGTGCCCTCCTGGCGTGTTGCCTAACGACATCCAGCGTTGGAGCCGGGAGCATGACGTTATGGCAAGCAGCGGAGGGTGGATGTAGGACGGTTCTGTGAGATGGCGCCGAATGGGCCTAGAGGAGGTTGGAGCCGGCGAGCCGGCTCCAAAAGCGGTTACTCCTGAACGAGCGCCTGCTTGCGACTGGCCATCGCCGTCACTGCATACCCGATCAGCGCCGCCAGTATCGACCCGGTCAGGATGCCCATCCGGTCCATACCCGCGTATTCACTGCTGCCCGGCACAAACGCCAGGGAGCCGACAAACAGGCTCATGGTGAAGCCGATGCCGCACAGGACCGCCACGCCGAGCACCTGGCCCCAGTTGGCGCCGGCGGGCAGTGCGGCAAGGCCGGTTTTTACCATGACCCAGGTGAAACCCAGTACGCCAACGGTCTTGCCCAGCAGCAGGCCGGCGGCGATGCCCATTGGCACGTGGTGGGTGAAGCTTTCGAGGTTGACGCCAGCCAGCGAGACGCCGGCATTCGCAAAGGCAAACAGCGGCAGGATCGCGTAGGCCACCCAGGGATGCAGGGCGTGTTCCAGGGTCAGCAGCGGCGATGGCTCGGCGTTTTTGGTGCGCAGCGGGATGCAGAACGCCAATGTAACGCCCGCGAGGGTGGCGTGTACGCCGCTCTTGAGCACGCAGACCCACAGGATCAGCCCGACAATCATGTAGGGCCCCAGCTTGACGACACCCAGCCGGTTCATCGCAATCAAGGCGATCAGGCACGCTGCTGCACCGGCCAACGAGGCGCCGGACAGGTCGGCGGAGTAGAAGAGTGCAATGACGATGATCGCGCCAAGGTCGTCGATGATGGCCAGGGTCATCAGAAACAACTTCAGCGAAACCGGCACGCGCTTGCCCAGCAGGGCCAATACGCCCAGGGCGAAGGCAATGTCGGTGGCCATGGGGATTGCCCAGCCACCCAGGGCGGCCGGGTTGTCCTTGTTCAGCGCCCAATAGATCAGCGCCGGCACGACCATGCCGCCGATGGCTGCCGCTCCCGGCAGTACCACTTGCGAAGGCTTGGACAGTTGGCCGTCGAGCAACTCGCGTTTGACCTCAAGGCCGATCAGCAGGAAGAACAGGGCCATCAGGCCGTCGTTGATCCACAGCAGCGCCGGCTTGGCGATTTTCAGGGCGCCGATTTGTGCGACCACCGGCACGTCGAGAAAACTCGCGTAGAGGTGCGACAGCGGTGAGTTGTTGATGATCAGCGCCAAAGCGGCAGCAGCGATCAGGAGCAGACCGCTGGCGGCTTCCAGCTGGAAGAAACGGGTGAAAGTGCTACGCAGAGGCAAGGGATGCTCTCCAATCAAAGTTCAATAGGTGGGTACCCTAACCCGTACCGTTAGTTGTTAAAACAAAAGTTATATTCTTATTTGTTATAAGGAATCGGTCTGATCACTTGCGCGCCAGACCCCGAAAATTGTGTGTCCAATTGAGTCATGACTGTATCTGTGTGGAGTGTAGGAAACATCCTAAGATCAGGTCTGAAATCCTTAGAGAAACCGATCATGAGCGACAACCGCCAATGGGCCCGCGAAGCCATTCGCATTATTGAAGCGGACTTCCAGCGCAGCGCCGACACCCACCTGATCCCCTTGCCAATGCAGGGTTTGCCGGGTATCGAGTTGTATTTCAAGGATGAGTCCAGCCATCCCACCGGCAGCCTGAAACATCGGTTGGCGCGTTCGTTGTTCCTCTATGCGTTGTGCAACGGCTGGCTCAAGCCCGGTGCACCGGTGATCGAAGCCTCCAGCGGTTCCACGGCGATTTCCGAGGCGTACTTCGCCAGGCTGTTGGGCTTGCCGTTTATTGCGGTGATGCCGGCCACCACTTCCCAGGAAAAGATTGCGCAGATCGCGTTCTACGGGGGCAAGAGCCATCTGGTGCAGGATCCGACGCAGATCTACGCCGAATCCGAGCGCCTGGCGCAGGAAAGCGGTGGCCATTTCATGGACCAGTTCACCTATGCCGAACGTGCCACTGACTGGCGCGCGAACAACAACATCGCTGAATCGATCTTCCAGCAACTGCGCTTTGAGCGTTATCCGGAGCCGAGTTGGCTGATTTCCAGCCCCGGCACGGGTGGCACCACGGCGACGTTGGGGCGTTATGTGCGTTATCGCCAGCACTGCACCCGAGTGTTGTGCGCTGACGCGGAGCGTTCGGTGTTTTTCGACTACTACCTGAGCGGCGACGCCAGCCTGCGCCTGGACTGTGGTTCGCGCATCGAAGGTATTGGCCGGCCACGGGTTGAGGCGTCGTTCCTGCCGAAAGTGATTGATGCGATGGTCAAGGTGCCGGATGCACTGTCCCTGGCGGCCATGCATTACCTGGCGCAGCGCTTGGGGAGGCGAGTAGGCGGCTCAAGTGGCACCAACCTGATCGGTGCGTTGATCGCGGCGCAGCAGATGAAGGCGGCAGGGGAGTCGGGCTCGATCGTGGCGATCTTGTGCGACGGCGGTGAGCGCTATGCCACGACCTATTACGATCAGGCCTGGCTTGCAGGGCAGGGGTATGAGTTGGAGGGTTTGATTGCGGCCGTTGCGGCGAGTGTCGAGCGGGGGCAACCGTTGCCGGAAAGCATCCTGCGCGCCAATATTTGAAACACCGCATTATCAATGTGGGAGCGGGCTTGCTCGCGAATGCGGAGTGTCAGCCAATACATGATTCGGCTGATCCACCGCATTCGCGAGCAAGCCCGCTCCCACATTTAATCTGCTGCGTTTTCAGCGCAGTGGTTAAGCCTCCAGGCCCAACATATCCCGCGCCAGCGCCTCGGCAATCCGAATCCCGTCGACACCCGCCGACAAAATCCCACCGGCATAACCGGCACCTTCGCCCGCCGGGAACAGGCCTTTCACGTTCAGGCTCTGCATCGACTCGTTACGGGTAATCCGCAGCGGCGAAGAAGTGCGGGTCTCGATCCCGGTCAGGACCGCGTCGTGCAGCGAGTAGCCCTTGATCTGCTTCTCGAACGCCGGCAACGCTTCGCGGATGGCTTCGATGGCAAACTCCGGCAACGCCAGCGCCAGGTCACCCAGGGCTACGCCGGGCTTGTAGGATGGCTCCACGGTACCGATGGCGGTGGACGGCTTGCCGGCGATGAAATCACCCACCAGCTGCGCCGGTGCTTCGTAGTTGCTGCCGCCGAGGATGAACGCGTGGGATTCCAGGCGTTCCTGCAACTCGATCCCGGCCAGCGGGCCGCCCGGGTAATCCACTTCCGGGGTGATGCCCACCACGATCCCGGAGTTGGCGTTGCGTTCGTTACGCGAGTACTGGCTCATGCCGTTGGTTACTACGCGGTTCGGCTCTGATGTCGCCGCGACCACGGTACCGCCCGGGCACATGCAGAAGCTGTACACCGAACGGCCGTTCTTGGCGTGGTGCACCAGTTTGTAATCGGCGGCCCCGAGTTTCGGGTGGCCGGCGTACTTGCCCAGGCGTGCTGCGTCGATCAGCGACTGCGGGTGTTCGATACGGAAACCCACCGAGAACGGCTTGGCTTCCATGTACACGCCACGACCATGCAGCATGCGGAAGGTATCGCGGGCGCTGTGGCCGAGGGCCAGGATTACGTGCTTGGACAGGATCTGCTCGCCGCCATCCACCACCACGCCATTCAACTGGCCGTCTTCGATCAGCACGTCGGTGACCCGCTGCTCGAAGCGCACTTCACCGCCCAGGGCGATGATCTGCTGGCGCATGTTTTCCACGACGCCGGTCAGGCGAAACGTACCGATGTGCGGCTTGCTGACGTAGAGGATTTCATCTGGCGCACCGGCGTTGACGAACTCGTGCAGCACCTTGCGACCGTGGAATTTCGGGTCCTTGATCTGGCTGTAGAGCTTGCCGTCGGAGAAGGTCCCGGCGCCGCCTTCACCGAACTGCACGTTGGATTCCGGGTTCAGCACATTCTTGCGCCAAAGGCCCCAGGTGTCCTTGGTGCGCTGGCGCACTTCGCGGCCGCGCTCGAGGATGATCGGCTTGAAACCCATCTGTGCCAGCAACAGCCCGGCGAAGATCCCGCACGGGCCAAAACCGACGACGATCGGCCGCTCGGTCAGGCCTTCCGGCGCATGGCCCACGACCTTGTAGCTGATGTCCGGCGCCGGATTGACGTTGCGGTCATCGGCGAACTTGAGCAGCAGGGCCGCCTCGCCTTTGACTTCCAGGTCGATGGTGTAGATGAAGCACAGCTCCGACGATTTCTTGCGGGCGTCGTAGCTGCGTTTGAACAGGGTGAAATCGAGCAGGTCATCACTGGCGATGCCCAGGCGTTGCACAATGGCAGGCCGCAGGTCTTCTTCGGGATGGTCGATGGGCAGCTTGAGTTCGGTGATTCGTAACATGACAGGAATCCGGTAGGCGGCGGGCAAAGAGGCCGGCTGTTTTGCAAACCGGCGATTATAAGCCCCAACAGCGGTTTCCCGTCATGCTAAAACAGCGCAGGGCGCAATCAGTCGTCTCGCGAACCGCCGAACGACGCGCAACCGCGTTGCACCTGGCCGTTGACCCGAAGCTCGGCGGACATGTGCTGCAGGCTGCCGCTGGCGCTGTCGACACAGCGTTGCGGGGCTACCCACAGTTCGATGTGCTGGTTATTCGCTTCGGTCATCAGGTTGAACCGTCCGTCGCCCGATTGCTCTTCCACATACGGCACGGCCAATGGTGGCTGGCCTTCACGCTCCAGCACCATGCCCTTGGCGGTGACGTTCATCGCCCAGGCCGGTTTGTGGCCGTTGGCCCGCAGGATCATGCGCTTGAAGTCCGGGTCATCACAGGCCGAGGTCGAGCGCTCGACGCGGTACACCTGTTGCAGGTCCACCGTGCCCTGGGTGCCGCTGGCGACGCCGGAGAACTTGCCACGCAGGTCGGCAAACAGTGCGCCTTGCTGGCCGGCCAGGGAGGCGGCCTCCTGCAGGATGCTGGTGCCACCGGTGTCGTTGACCACGTAGTTGCGTTTGTCGTTGCAGGGCTGGAACAGCAGTTTGTCACCCTGGGCCGTCAACTCGCCCTGCATGCGGGTCATCCCGGCGAGAGAGGGCTTGGCCGGCTCGTTATCGAACATCTGGCAGGCGGCGAACAGGGGCAGCAGGGCAAACAAGGCTAGGGTACGGGCGGCACGCATCATCGGGTCTCCTGATAAGTGCCGCCACGTTACGCAGGCTGGCGGTGCATCACAAGCCCGGGACACAGGTTGAATAAGGTGTGCCGGGGGCGATCATCCCTGCTGGGACTTTTCCTATAGAGGGATGTGAACGGTCATGGGAACGTCTTTCTCTTTTATTCGGAAAGCCGCGATGACTATTCGATGGAATCTGTGGGGGCTGTTACTGGTGACGGGTTCTGCACTGGGCAGTGAACCGGCGCGGCTGGAGTACTCCTCTGCCACTGACTTTACCGAGATCTCGATCACCGTGAAGAGGACGCCTGACAGTAGCCCGGACTTTATTTCGGTCAATGTCACGCTGAGCCCGGAGGCCAGGGCCCGCACGGCTGCAATTACGTTACTGGCTTACAACAAGCAGGTTTCGACATACGTAGACGGCTACAACGTGAGTGATGGCGCCACTGTCATGGGTGTGCTGAACACACGAGAAATACAGTTTTCCGTCCCCCAGGACATGCTCCGTAAATGGATGCCCTGGGTTCAACGGTGACGGCTTTTCAGGCTGGTCAGCCTACGATAAACGTCTGCCCGGTCTGCAAGCCTTCCACGCTTTTCGCGTAGGCCAACGCCACTTCTGCACCCGGAGCCGGTTTGTACCCACGGAAGTACGGCGCGTAGCTGCCCATGGCTTCCAGCAGGACGGTAGGGCTGACCGAGTTGATGCGCAGGCCGCGGGGCAGTTCGATCGCAGCGGCTTTCACGAATGCATCCAGCGCGCCGTTGACCAGGGCAGCCGAAGCACCGGTGCGAATCGGATCGCGGTTGAGAATGCCGCTGGTGAAGGTGAACGACGCGCCGTCATTGGCGAACTCGCGGCCAATCAGCAGCAGGTTGACCTGGCCCATCAGCTTGTCTTGCAGGCCCAGGTCAAAATCGGTTTCGCTCATGTCGCCCAGGGGCACGAAGTTGACGCTGCCGGCGGCGCAGATCAGTGCGTCGAATTTGCCGGTCTGTTCGAACAGTTTGCGGATCGAGGCGCTGTCGCTGATATCGACCTGGAAGTCGCCACTTTTGCGACCGATGCTGATCACTTCATGCCGTTGGGACAGTTCTGCCTTCACCGCCGAACCCACGGTACCGCTTGCGCCAATCAACAGGATTTTCATCGTGCCTTCCTCCAGATGTGTAGGTGAGGTTTCAGTCTAGAGTGATTTTTTGCGCGGATAAGTGCACTAATAGGCAACCTTTGGTTTTCAATTGGAAACAATCCATGAGCGAAATGGATGACCTCGCCGCGTTTGCCGTGTTGATCGAAGCCGGCAGCTTTACCTTGGCGGCCCAGCAACTGGGCTGCAGTAAAGGGCAACTGTCCAAGCGCATCAGCCAGTTGGAAGCGCAGTTTTCGGTGGTGTTGTTGCATCGCACCACCCGCCGCCTGAGCCTGACGGCGGCGGGTGCGGCGCTGTTGCCGCAAGCCCAGGCGTTGGTGGTCCAGGTGGAGCGGGCACGTCAGGCGTTGGCCAGGCTCAAGGATGATCTCGTCGGCCCGGTGCGTATGACGGTTCCGGTGTCCCTGGGCGAAACCTTCTTCGACGGTCTGTTGCTGGAGTTTTCCCGGGAGTACCCACAGGTGCAGATCGAGTTGGAACTCAACAACCAGTACCGGGACCTGGCGCGGGATGGCTTCGACCTGGCGGTACGTTCGGAGGTCGCCAACGACGAGCGTCTGGTCGCCAAGCCGTTGCTCGCCTGGCACGAGATGACCTGCGCCAGCCCGGCTTACCTGGAACAGCACGGCGAGCCGCTGACGCCGGCGGAACTGGTGGGCCACAACTGTTTGCTGAACAGCCACTACAGTGGTCGTGAAGAGTGGCTGTATCACCAGCAGCATGAGCTGCTGCGGGTTCGCGTATCCGGGACCTTTGCCTCCAACCATTACAACTTGTTGAAGAAGGCTGCACTGGTGGGGGCGGGCATCGCGCGCTTGCCGTCCTACGTGCTGCACGCGGAATTGGCTGACGGTCGCCTGCGCTGGCTCCTGCGGGATTATCAGACCCGCAGCATGCCGATGTACCTGGTCCATCCGTATCAGGGCGGCCTGCCGCGCCGCACCCAGGTACTCGCAGATTATCTGGTGGGCTGGTTCAAGCGCAGCGGCGAAGCCCTCGATCGCCTTTAGCGGTAGCGCCGGGCGATCAGATGATCAATCGAGAAGCTGCCCGGCCCCTTGGCCATCAACAGCAGCAGCAATGCGATCCAGGTGCCGTGGGTCGGGTAGGCGTCCGGGTAGACGAAAAGCTGGATGGTCAGTGTCATGCCCAGCAGCGCCAGCGCCGAGAATCGCGTGGCAAACCCCACGAGGATCAGCACCGGGAAGAAATGCTCGGCGAACGCAGCCATGTGCGCCGCCACTTCCGCAGACAGCAGCGGCACGTGGTATTCGCTGCGAAACAGCGGCAGGGTGGACGGCGCCAAGTGCGGCCAGCCCAGTTGGAAGGTCCCGCCGATCAGGTCCACGGCAAGGCCTTCCACTTTGGTCTGGCCGGATTTCCAGAACACCGCTGCGATAGAGAAGCGTGCGACAAAGGCGATCAGGCTGTAGGGGATTTTCTCGAAGCACTGGATGATCCGTTGGATCAGCCCCGGAGCGGTGGTGTTCATGGCGATACCTTGGGTTCTGTGTGCAAGTGGGTGATGGCGCCGTGACCGATCAGCAGGGCCAGGCATTGGTGCAGGTCAAATTCGGCGGCCGCATCGAGGGCGTAGGCCACGGCCATTTCCAATGGCCAACCGTTGTTCAGGCTGTTGATAAACGTCGCTGAGCCGCTGTCGATGTGAAATACCTGCACGTGCAGGCCATTGCGTAGTACCAGCGCGCTTTGGGCATGGAAGGGGTCGAGGGTGGCGAGGGATTCGCCGGTCTGATGCGCCGCCCATAAAGCCACCACGGCGTAGGCCGAGTTCAGGGTGGCCAGGGATGGATGCAGTTGCAGGCGCAGTTCGCCCAGGTCCGACTGTTGTTGCAGGGTGGCGATGACCTCCTGTTGATCCAGTGGCTGTGCGTCCGCCGCGTGGTAGGCCCTCACCCGCAATCGCTCCAGGCGCGCCACGTCAGCCAGGTAAGGCACGCTGGCGGCGGGGGCGAAGCCCTGGATAAAGTCCGCCAGGTCGCTGCCGTATTCATTGATCAGAGGGCTTGTCGGCGGGAAACCCTGGACATACACACCGGCCATCGCCCGAAAAAACTCATCGCCCACCAGTTGCAGGGTGACCGGGTAGCCGGCGGCCAGCGCGTTGATCAGCGAGCTATGGACATTGTTGCGATACACCGCAAAACGACCGGCCGGATCGGCGCCGTTGCGGCTGAACAAGCCTTGCGGGCAGTTTTCCTCGGGGGACAGCAGGGCGCGGCTAAAGACGTCCTGGCGGCTCATGCACGCACCTCCAGCAGAAACCGGTCGGCCTCGCGTGCTTCAGCGTGCAGCACGCTGAACGCCGGCACCTGGTTGTCGCGCTCGATCAGCGTGGCGACCGGCCCGGTGCGGCTGAGCACGTGCTGGTAGAGCTGCCATACCGCGTTGTCGATGGGGGCGCCGTGATCGTCAATCAGCAAACGGTCGCCGAGGCTGTCGGTGTCTTCGGCAAACCCTGCCAGGTGAATCTCGCCCACGGCGTGCAACGGCAAGGCCTCGATGTACTTCAGCGGGTCTTGCTGATGGTTGATGCACGACACATACACATTGTTCACGTCCAGCAGCAGCCCGCAGCCGGTGCGGCGAATCGCTTCGCTGATGAAGTCGGTCTCTTCCAGGGTGGAGCACTGGAATTGCAGATAGGTCGACGGGTTCTCCAGCAGCATGGTCCGCTGCAGGCGGGTTTGTACCTGGTCGATGTGTTCGCACACCCGCTTCAGGGTTTCATCGTCATACGCCAGCGGCAGCAAATCATTGAGAAACACCGGGCCGTGGCTGGACCAGGCCAGGTGTTCGGAAAAGGAGTGGGGTTGATAGCGTTCGATCAGCGTGGCCAAGCGCGCCAGGTGCTCGTCGTTCAGCGGACCTTCGCCGCCAATGGACAGGCCTACACCGTGCAGCGACAGCGGGTACTGTTCGCGGATCAAGCCCAGGTAGTGATGGAAAGGCCCGCCGGCCACCATATAGTTTTCGGCGTGGACTTCAAAAAAACCGATATCGGGGGACGTCTCGAGCACTTCACTGAAGTGCTCGTTCTTGAGCCCCAGCCCGGCCCGACGGGGGAGGCCGGGCGCCTGAGCCTGGGAGATGGAGTGGGTGAATGAGAGCGTCATCGTCAGTACTCAGGCTGTGCAGGGTTTCAGGACTTGGCGGTGAAGGCAGCTTCCTGGCCGAAGCCGGTTGGCGAGGTGGTGCTTCGGGTTTTCAGGCAGGTACCGGCCGGGACCAGTTTCCAGGCGTTGGCCTGATCCTTGACCTTCGAGGTGCCCGCGCAGGAAGTGCCGGCGCCTGCGGCGCAATCGTTCTTGCCGGCTTCGGCTACACCGAAGCATTTCTGCATGTCATCGGCGGCGTGGGCGGTGGTGGTCAGGGCGGACAGGCTCAGGGCCGAACCCAGGGCCAGGACGAGGGTGGCGGCGGACAGCGAGCGGGTTTTGGTAGTCATGGTGTATCTCCAGCAGTGGGTTGAGTTGGCAAGCATGTTCGCCTGCTTACACCACTAGAGAAAGGGGGAAGGGATTCGTTACAAAGCCGGGGAAAATAATTTCAGGTTTCGCCAAAGTCTTTGGTTCACACCAAACAAATGTGGGAGCGGGCTTGCTCGCGAAGGCAGTGGGTCAGTCACCAAACAAGTTGGCTGATCCACTGCCTTCGCGAGCAAGCCCGCTCCCACAAAAGCCCGCTCATACATTGACCAGATGGGCATCAACCGCCCAAATAAGCCTCACGTACTTTCGGATCGGTCAGCAGTTGTTCGCCGCTGCCCTGCATCACCACACGGCCGTTTTCCAGCACGTAGGCGCGGTCGGCAATCTTCAGCGCCTGGTTGGCGTTCTGCTCTACCAGGAACACCGTCACACCGTCCTTGCGCAGCTGTTCGATGATGTCGAAGATCTGCTGGATGATGATCGGCGCCAACCCCAGGGACGGTTCGTCCAGCAACAACAGCTTGGGCTTGCTCATCAGCGCGCGGCCGATGGCGAGCATTTGCTGTTCGCCGCCGGACATGGTGCCGCCGCGCTGGCTGAAGCGTTCCTTGAGCCGCGGGAACAGGTGCAGCACCTTGTCCATCTGCTCCTGGTAATCGCCCTTGTCGGTGAAGAACCCGCCCATGGCGAGGTTCTCTTCCACGGTCAGGCGGGCAAATACCCGGCGGCCTTCCGGAACCACGGCAATGCTCTTGCGCATGATCTCGGAGGAGGCCTGGCCCACCAGCTCCTCACCCATGTAGCGGATGCTGCCGCTGTGAGCCTGGGGCGAACCGCACAGGGTCATCAGCAGCGTGGATTTACCGGCACCGTTGGCGCCGATCAGGGTAACGATTTCGCCCTGGCGCACTTCCACGTTGACGCTGTGCAGCGCCTGGATCTTGCCGTAGAAAGTGGAAACGTTTTCGAATTGCAGCATTTTACGCTTCCCCCAAATAGGCTTTGATCACTTCCGGGTTGTCGCGGATCTGCTCCGGCGTACCGTCGGCCAGTGGCGTGCCCTGGTTGATCACCACGATATGGTCGGAAATGCTCATGACCAGTTTCATGTCGTGTTCGATCAGCAGCACGGTGGCGTTGTTTTCTTCACGCAGCACACTGATCAGCGCCTTGAGGTCTTCTGTTTCCTTCGGGTTCAAGCCGGCGGCCGGTTCGTCGAGCATGAGGATCCGCGGGCGGGTCATCATGCAGCGGGCGATTTCCAGGCGCCGTTGCTGACCGTAGGCCAGGGTGCCGGCAGGACGGTTGGCAAACTCGGTGAGGTTGACCTTGTCCAGCCAGTACGCGGCATATTCCATGGCCTCGCGCTCGCTCTTGCGGAACGACGGCGTCTTGAACAGGCCGGCAAAGAAGTTGGTGTTCAGGTGGCGATGCTGGGCGATCAACAGGTTCTCGACCGCCGTCATGTCCTTGAACAACCGCACGTTCTGGAAGGTCCGCACCACGCCCTTGCGGGCGATCTCGTGGCCGGCCAGGCCCTGGATCGGCTGGCCGTCCAGCAGGATGGTGCCGCCAGCCGGCTTGTAGAAGCCGGTCAGGCAGTTGAACACCGTGGTCTTGCCGGCGCCGTTGGGGCCGATCAGGGCCACGACTTGTTTCTCTTGCACGGTCAGGGCCACGCCGTTGACCGCCAGCAAACCGCCGAAGCGCATGCTCAAGTTTTCGACTTTCAGGATCTCGCGGCTCATTTGCGCAGCTCCATGTGGGGACGTTGCATGGGCAGCAGGCCTTGAGGTCGCCAGATCATCATCAGCACCATCATGGCGCCGAACATCAACATGCGGTATTCGCTGAATTCACGCATCATTTCCGGCAGCAGGATCATCACGATCGCCGCGAGGATCACGCCGAGCTGCGAGCCCATGCCGCCCAGTACCACGATGGCGAGGATGATTGCCGACTCGATGAAGGTGAACGACTCCGGCGTCACCAAACCTTGGCGCGCGGCAAAGAAGCTGCCGGCAAAACCGGCGAAGGTTGCCCCGAGGGTGAATGCCGAAAGCTTGATGACGGTCGGGTTCATGCCTAGTGCACGGCAGGCGATTTCATCTTCGCGCAGCGCTTCCCACGCACGGCCGATCGGCATGCGCAGCAGGCGGTTGATCACGAACAGCGCCGCCAGTGCCAGCAGCAGGGCCACCAGGTACAGGAACACCACTTTGCTCACCGGGTTGTAGTCGATCCCGAAGTACTCGTGGAACGTCTGCATGCCTTCCGCCGCGGTGCGGTCGAACGTCAGCCCGAAGAACGTTGGCTTGGGAATGCTGCTGATGCCATTGGGACCGCCAGTGATATCGGTGAGGTTACGCAGGAACAGACGGATGATTTCACCGAAGCCCAGGGTCACGATCGCCAGATAGTCACCGCGCAAGCGCAGTACCGGGAAGCCCAGCAGGAAGCCAAATGTGGCCGCCGCCATGCCGGCCAGTGGCAGGCAGATCCAGAAGCCCCAGCCCAGGTAATGCGAGAGCAGCGCGTAGGTGTAGGCACCCACCGCGTAGAAGCCCACATAGCCCAGGTCGAGCAAGCCGGCCAGACCCACCACAATGTTCAGGCCCAGGCCCAACAACACGTAGATCAGGATCAGCGTCGCGATATCCACCGCACCACGGGAACCGAAGAAAGGCCAGATCAACGCGGCCACGATCAGGCCGATGATGATGTAGCGCTGGGTGCGCGGCAGGGTCAGGAACTGGCTGGCCTTGGGCGATACCAACGGGCCACGGTTGGACTTGAGGAGCGCACCGACCTGTTGGGTGAACAGCACGCGCAGGAACATCAGCACCGAGCACAGGGCAATGATGGTCAACGTCACGGGACCGGTGCCATGCACTTCGAGGTTGATCCCGACAATGCTCAGCTTGAGCCCGAGTACCGGGAAGGCCACGGCCCAGACCAGCAAGGCGCTGAAAAACGCCGATTTAAGATATCTGCTCATACTTTCTCAACCTCCGGACGGCCCAGAATGCCGGTCGGCCGGAACAACAGCACCAGAACCAATAGACCGAATGCCACCACGTCCTTGTACTGGTCACCGAATACGTCGGCGCCAAAGGCTTCAGCCACCCCCAGCACCAGCCCGCCGAGCATCGCGCCCGGAATGCTGCCGATGCCGCCCAATACCGCCGCGGTGAAGGCCTTGAGGCCCACCAGGAAACCGGCGTTGGGGTTGATCACGCCGTACTGCATGCTCAGCAACACGGCAGCGATAGCCGCCAGTGCGGCACCGATGACGAAGGTCAGGGCGATGATGTTGTTGGTGTTGATGCCCAACAGGTTGGCCATCTTGATGTCTTCGGCGCAGGCCCGGCAGGCGCGCCCCAGACGGGAGCGGGAGATGAACAGGGTCAGGCCGAGCATCGCCACCAGGGTGACGACGAAGACCAGGATCTGCATATAGGAAATCAGCACTTCCTGTGCGCCGCCTGGGCCGAAGGAGATGCTCCCCGGGATCAGGTTGGGAATGGATTTGTCCTTGGAGTCCTGGGACAGCAATACGGTGTTCTGCAGGAAAATCGACATGCCGATCGCGGAGATCAGCGGGATCAAGCGGTTGCTGCCACGCAAGGGGCGGTACGCAACGCGTTCGATACTGTAGCCATAGGCACTGGTTACGACGATGGACGCCAGGAACGCAGCGGTCATCAACAGCGGCAGGGAGTGGATACCCAGCATGGCCAGCCCGGCAAGGGCGATGAAGGCCACGTAGGAACCAATCATGTACACCTCGCCATGGGCGAAGTTAATCATTCCAATGATGCCGTAAACCATTGTGTAGCCAATGGCTATCAAGGCATAGGTGCTGCCAACGGTCATGCCGTTAACCAGCGTTTGGAAAAAATGATAGATCTCAGGCATTACAGCGCTCCTAAAAACCCGATACGCATTTCACTGGTGGAGTCAATTTCCGGCTCGGTGCCCTGTTCTGTGATCAGGTTGCACAAAGCGTTTCCCAGCGAACCGCTGGTGACGGTTTTAAGATTTTCAGGTGAGCCAGCGCCCGGATCGCGGGTGACAGGCCCATAAACCTCGTAAAACAAAGCCCACTGCTTGCACAGTGGGCTTGTTGACCAGTAACGCCTGGCTTACTGAGGGGAAACTTCGGTTTTTGGTTTGCCGAAGTGCCATTCGTAGACCACGAACTTGAAGTCCTTCAGGTCGCCCTTGGCGTCGAAGCTCAGGTCGCCGGTCGGGGTCTTGAAGGTACCGGCGTGGATGGCAGCAGCCACCTTGGCGGTGTCTTCGCTCTTCGCGGCAGCGATACCGCCGGCGATCACTTCAACTGCCGAGTAGGCCGGGAACACGAACGGACCGGTTGGGTCCTGCTTGTTCTTGGTGAACTCTTCAACGATTGCCTTGTTGGCAGGATCGGTGTCGAAGGATTTCGGCAGGGTAACCAGCAGGCCTTCGGAAGCGCCCTGGGCGATTTGCGAGATGGAGTCGTTGCCGACGCCTTCAGGGCCCATGAACTTGGCGTTCACGCCTTTTTCCTTGGCTTGGCGCAGGATCAGGCCCAGCTCAGGGTGGTAGCCGCCGTAGTAGACGAAGTCGACGTTGGCTTGCTTGAGCTTCTGGATCAGCGAGCCGAAGTCTTTGTCGCCAGCGTTGATGCCTTCGAAGAGGGCAACTTTCACGCCTTTCTTCTCGAGGGTTTGTTTAACGGCGGTGGCGATGCCTTCACCGTATTGCTGTTTGTCGTGGATAACGGCTACGACTTTCGGCTTCACGTGGTCGGCGATGTAGTTACCGGCGGCAGGGCCCTGGGCGCTGTCCAGGCCGATGGTACGGAAGACCAGCTTGTAGCCACGGGACGTGATTTCCGGGCTGGTGGCAGCCGGGGTGATCATGATCACGCCTTCGTCTTCGTAGATGTCGGATGCTGGCTGAGTGGAGCTGGAGCAAAGGTGACCGACCACGAACTTGACGCCGTCGTTGACCACTTTGTTGGCTACGGCCACGGCTTGTTTTGGATCGCAAGCGTCGTCGTATTCCTTGGCTTCGAGCATTTTGCCATCTACGCCGCCCTTGGCGTTGATGTCGGCGATGGCCTGCTTGGCACCCATGAACTGCATGTCGCCGTACTGGGTCACAGGGCCGGTTTTAGGGCCGGCAATACCGATCTTGATGGTGTCAGCTGCGAACGAATGGCTGGCAACCCCGGCCAGGACCATAGCGGCAAACAGTTTGGAAATCTGCTTAGTAGCCTTATTCATAGTGCTCCACTCTTACTGTTGTATTTTTTATAGTTCTAGCGGCCTTGTGAGCTGCAGAACCGGATCAGATATCTCGGATATCCCCCGGCAGCGGCCTGGCAACTGTACCGGTACAGTGTAGAGCGCCGGTTGATCGCTTGAAAAGCTGGCTGCTGGGGGCAAAACCCGGGTATGTCGCTTAAATGAAAGAAAAAGACAGAATTGCGGCGGGGTGATGCCAGAGTTTCGGGCAATCCTTGGCTTTCCTGACACTTTCGTTCGGTGCCTCATTTGCAACTGGGTTTTTCTGCCTGGGGCTCGACGGTATGATTGCGCCGATTTTTTCTTCAGGTGAACTCCCATGACGCAAGAACCTAGCACCCTCTATGCCAAGCTGCTTGGTGAAACTGCCGAAATTTCCTGGAAGGAGCTTGAGCCGTTCTTTGCCAAGGGTGCCCTATTGTGGGTCGACGCCGGGCTGGATTTGATCGAGGCCGCCGAGGGCATGGCTGAGGACAACCGTGAGAAAGTCGCTGCCTGGCTGGCTGCGGGGAGTCTTGGCGAGGTGTCTGCGACGCGGGCATTGGACCTGGTTGAGCGGGACCCGAGTTTGTGGGCGGTGGTGGTTTCGCCGTGGATTCTGATCCAGGAAAGGGCAGTGTAGGAAATGCATGCGCGAAAAAGGTGCGTGATTTTTCCGAGTTTAAGTGTGTAGGCGGGTAACTGCATTTGCGGTGATGGCACCTTGCCGTAGAGAAAGGTCACAGGCGGGGGTTACGTGCGCGTCATGGGAACAGTTTTGGTAGCGGCGGAGTGCGGGGGGAATTGTTTCTGGGTATGTGTACATATCCGTTATTTAGGTAACGGCCACCTATGGTTCCGCTCTTACAGCGGGTCACTTTTGGCAAACGCCCCAAAAGTAACCAAAAAGTCTTTGCCCCACCACTCGGTGCCTCGCCTAGGCTCGGCATGCCCGCACTCCGGCACGGCTCCGCGGGCCGCCGCGA
>NZ_JBYSWF010000055.1:0-52112 GCF_058780865.1 Pseudomonas sp. GP01-A4 | reverse complement strand
GATCTCGGTGTCCTCGTGTACATCGATCGCCAGGTTGACGGTCGACAGCTCTGCCAATGGCGTCTGGCTCGGGCACAGGGTAATCAGGGTCGCGCCGCTTTCACGCACCAGGTTGGCGGTGATCAGCAAATCCTTGGAGCGGCCGGACTGGGAAATGCAGATCGCCACGTCGCTGGGCTTCAACGTCACCGCCGACATCGCCTGCATGTGCGGGTCGCTGTAGGCCGCCGCCGTCAGCAGCAAACGGAAGAACTTGTGCTGGGCATCCGCCGCCACCGCGCCGGACGCGCCGAAACCATAGAATTCCACGCGCTGGGCCTGGGACATGGCGGTCACGGCTTTTTGCAGCTCCACCGGGTCGAGCTTTTCGCGCACTTCCATCAGGGTGTGCAGGGTGGTGTCGAAGATTTTCAGGCTGTAGTCGGCGACGGAATCGTCTTCGTGGATCGCAAACTGGCCAAAGCTCGCACCGGCCGCCAGGCTCTGGGCCAGCTTGAGCTTCAAGTCCTGGAAACCGGAGCAACCGATGGCGCGGCAGAAGCGCACGATGGTCGGCTCGCTGATGCCCACGCTGTGGGCCAGGTCGGCCATGGAACTGTGCATCACGGCCGCAGGGTCAAGCAGCACGTGATCGGCAACCTTGAGTTCCGATTTGCGTAACAGGTGGCGCGACTGGGCGATATGTTGCAACAGGTTCAAAGGGCTGGACTCTTGTTATTGGCAGACGCCAGGGATGTAGCAAGCTTGTAGTTATACTACAAGAATTAACGATTTGCCCGTTCGATGCATCACTTAATCACGCTGCTGCCCGCTGATTCAGCGGGCAGGCTCGATGTAGCCCCGCATGCGGCTTGGGCTCAACTATGGAAAATCGGCATTTTTTCGTAACAAATCCGCCAAGCCATCCGCTTCCACCGGCCGACTGATCAAATAGCCCTGCACCTCGTCGCACTGCTCATCCCGCAAAAAGTCCAGCTGCTGCTGATCTTCCACACCCTCGGCCACCACCTTGAGCGACAGCCCGTGGGCCATGGCAATGATTGCGCGGGTGATCGAGGCATCTTCGCGTCCCTGGCCCAGGCCGCGAATGAACGTCTGGTCGATCTTCACGTAGTCCACGGGGATGCGCTTGAGGTAACTGAGGGATGAGTAGCCGGTGCCAAAATCATCAATCGCCAGCTTCACCCCCAGGTCGCGCAGTTGCTGGAAGGTCGAGATGATGTGCTCGACGCTGTCGAGCAGCTGGCTTTCGGTCAGTTCCAGCTCCAGGTATTGCGGATCAAGCCCGGTTTCTTCCAGCACCTGGCGCACCAGGCTGATCAGCTTGCCCTGGCGCAGTTGGTGCACCGACAGGTTGACCGACACCCGAATCGGCGCCAGCCCCTGGCGTTGCCATTCACAAGCCTGCCAGCACGCCTGGCGCAACACGAACTCCCCCAGCGGCACGATCAGGCCGGTTTCTTCGGCCAGCCCGATAAAGTCGCCGGGCGGCACCATGCCCCACTGCGGATGTTCCCAGCGAATCAATGCTTCGGCCGCATTCAGCTTGCCACTGGCCAGGCACAGTTTGGGTTGGTAGAACACCGTAAGCTGGCGCTCATCAATCGCCTTGCGCAGCTGGTTTTCCAGCTGCAAACGTTCCAGGGTGCTGGCCTGCAGGCTGTCGGTGTAGAACTGGAAGTTATTACCGCCCAGGTGCTTGGCGTGCTGCATGGCCATGTTCGACTGGCTGACCAGCGCGGATATTTCCCGCGCATTGTCGGGCAACAGGCTGACGCCCATTGAGGCACTGACCACCAACTCGTGCCCTTCCACCGTCACCGGCACCCGCAACTTGGCCAGCAACCGCGTGGCCACCCGCGCCAGGCTCGACAGGTTGCCGTAGGCGTCGAACAGCACGGCGAATTCATCGCCAGAGAGCCGCGCTATGGTGTCGGCCTCAGGCAAGGCGTTGATCAAGCGGCGGGCCATTTTCTGCAACAACTGGTCGGCCACTTCATGCCCGAGACTGTCGTTGAGCAGCTTGAAACGGTCCAGGTTGATATGCAGTAAAGCCAGGCTGCGGCCACCCTGGCGCACCCGCTGATGGGCTTCGCGCAACCGCTCGCGGAACAGCGAGCGGTTGGCCAGCCCGGTCAATTCGTCGTAATGCGTGAGGTAGCGCATGCGCTCCTCGGATTCGCGCCGCGCGGACAGATCAGCGAAGAAACCCACGATATGGCTGACATTTCCCCGAATATCCCGGACTACATTCAGTTGTAGCCATTGCGGGTAGAGTTCGCCGTTCTTGCGGGTTTCCACGAGCTCGCCCTGCCAGGTGCCGTGGCTGAGCAACGCCTGGCGGATCACCGGGAAGTGGCGCCGTGCGTCGCGGCTGCTGGGCAGCTCCACGACATTGCGCCCGATCATGTCGTCAATGTCGAAGCCGGTAACGCGGCTGAATGCCTGGTTGACGGCTATCAGCACGTAGTCCGGATCGAGGATCACAATGCCTTCGCTGGCCGCCTCAAACACCGTCGATGCCAGGCGCTGCTGTTCTTCCAGGACCTTGCCGGCGCTGATGTCGCGGCGGGTACCGAGCATCCGCGTGACGCGCCCGCCTACCGAGCGCTCCACGGCGCGGCCACGGTCCTGGATCCATACCCAATGGCCATCGCCATGGCGCACCCGGTATTCCACCAGGTAGTCCTCGCTGCGGCCTTTAAGGTGCTCCACCAGCGCGCGCTTGAGCAGCGGCAAGTCGTCCGGGTGCAGGCGTGGCTTGAGGTGGCTGAGCATCGCCGTGACGTATTCCGGCTCCAGGCCGAACAACTCCTTGAGCTGGGTGTGGTGGACCTCATCGGTTTGCAGGTTCCAGTCCCACAGCCCCAGTTCGCTGGCCTGCAGCGCCATGGCCAGACGCGCCTCGCTTTTGCTCAGGGCCAGGCTGGCCGCGTCCAGTTCCTGACTGCGCTGATCGACGCGTTGCTGCAGGCCGATCTGTGCTTCGCGCAACTCTTGTTCGACCTGGCGCCGCTGCTCCACCTCACGCACCAGTTCCTGGTTCAGTTGCTCGCTGCGTTGCTGCGCTTGCTGCAGGTGCTCGATCAACGCCTGGTTCTGGAAGCGCCTGAGCAGCCCGCGCTGGATCAGGCGATTGACCTGCCATGCCACCAGGCTCAGGGATGCCAGCAGAATCAGCCCCAGGCAACCCCAGCCTTGCTGTTGCGGGTCGCCGCTCCAGAATAAATAGAGGATGGCCGGCACCAGGCAGGGCACGGCAAACGACAGGAAAGCCGGCAGACTGACGGCATAGGCCACACTGGCGGACAAGGTCGCCGCGCCGAGCAGGCCGAACACCCAGGCCTGTTGCGCAAAACTGTCCACCGGTACCAGGGCGATGGCAGCACTGGCCAGCGTCAAGCCGCTAACGGCTGAGCCCAGCATGAACATGCGTCGCCAGATCGGCTGCGCCTGGCGGCTGGGCATGGCGGAATCGAACGCCGCCACCTGAATTACCCGCAAGGCCACCAGCGCCAGCAGCCATACCAGCCAAATGCTGTCCAGCAGATAGCGCTGCGGGCTCCAGAGCAACCAGGCGCAGACCAGTCCATTCACCAGCATTAATAAAGTAGGCAGCAGGGAGCCTTGGTAAAGCAGGCGCGTGCGCTCCACCGCCATCTCCATGGCGTAGTGCTTGCGGATAACCTGCGCCGGCGCCACGGAGGGTCCCGCCAGGTCAATGCTAAGGGTCATAGGCAGTGTTCTTATAATGGTGAGCCCGAAACGTCGACGGAGCATACACAAGCAAACGCTCGGGCCAAACTGCCCCAAGTCATAAAAACAGCGCGACAATCAGGCGCAAACCTTGGAGCCAGACAGCTTGAGTGAGACAGGGCGCGGGCTGTGGGCGATGACCGACCGGTCATCACCGTGAATAGATTGTTGCCTTATCCCGTGTCGACGCAGAAGTTTTCCCGTGACCACCCGGCATTGGGATTTGCCCGACTCCCCCGGGCACCCTAGAATGCGCCGATGCGCGATGATCTCTCTCTTTTGCTGAACTCCCTCAACGATGCCCAACGCCAGGCCGTAGCGGCCCCCGTTGGCCGTCAGTTGGTCCTGGCCGGTGCTGGCTCCGGTAAAACCCGAGTGCTGGTGCACCGTATCGCCTGGTTGATCCAGGTCGAGAACGCCTCACCGCATTCCATCCTGTCGGTGACCTTCACCAACAAGGCCGCTGCCGAGATGCGTCATCGCATCGAGCAGTTGATGGGCATCAGCCCGGCCGGCATGTGGGTGGGCACCTTCCACGGCCTGGCGCACCGTCTGTTGCGGGCGCATTGGCAGGAAGCCGGCCTGAGCCAGACCTTCCAGATTCTCGACAGCGACGACCAGCAACGCCTGGTCAAGCGGGTGATCCGCGAGCTGGGCCTGGATGAGCAACGCTGGCCGGTCCGTCAGGCCCAGTGGTTCATCAACGGTCAGAAAGATGAAGGCCTGCGCCCGCAACATATCCAGGCCAGCGGCGACCTGTTCCTGGCCACCATGCGCAGCATTTATGAAGCCTATGAAGTGGCCTGCCAGCGCGCCGGCGTCATCGACTTCTCCGAACTGCTGCTGCGCGCCCTCGACTTGTGGCGCGACAACCCGGGCTTGCTGGCGCACTACCAGAAGCGCTTCCGCCACATCCTGGTGGACGAGTTCCAGGACACCAACGCCGTGCAGTACGCCTGGTTGCGCCTGCTGGCCAAGGGCGGCGACAGCCTGATGGTGGTGGGCGACGACGACCAGTCGATCTACGGCTGGCGCGGCGCGAAAATCGAGAACATCTACCAGTACAGCGACGACTTCCCAGACGCCGAAACCATCCGCCTGGAACAGAACTACCGCTCCACCGCCGGGATCCTCAAGGCCGCCAACGCCTTGATCGCCAACAACACCGGGCGCCTGGGCAAAGAGCTGTGGACCGACGGCGGCGAAGGCGAAGCGATCAACCTGTACGCCGCCTTCAACGAACACGATGAAGCGCGCTACGTGGTGGAAACCATCGAAAGCGCCCTGAAAACCGGCCTGGCCCGCAGCGATATCGCGATTCTCTACCGCTCCAACGCTCAATCACGGGTATTGGAAGAGGCCCTGCTGCGCGAGCGCATTCCGTATCGCATCTATGGTGGCCAGCGCTTCTTCGAACGTGCCGAAATCAAGAACGCCATGGCCTACCTGCGCTTGCTGGAAGGTCGCGGCAACGATGCGGCGCTGGAACGGGTGATCAACATTCCGGCCCGCGGCATCGGCGAGAAGACCGTCGAGGCGATTCGCGACCACGCACGCCACAGCGATGTGTCGATGTGGGAAGCGATGCGCCTGCTGATCGCCAACAAGGGCCTGACCGGCCGTGCGGCCGGTGCCTTGAGCGTGTTTGTCGAGCTGATCGAGAACCTGGCCGCCAAGTGCATGGAAATGCCCCTGCACCTGATGACCCAGACCGTGATCGAGCAGTCCGGCCTGATCGCCTACCACGAAGCGGAAAAAGGCGAGAAAGGCCAGGCCCGGGTAGAAAACCTTGAGGAACTGGTCAGCGCCGCCCGCGCGTTCGAAAACACCGAAGAAGACGAAGACCTGACGCCACTGGCGGCATTCCTCGGCCACGCTTCCCTGGAAGCCGGCGACACCCAGGCTGATGAGCATGAAGACAGCATTCAGCTGATGACCTTGCACAGTGCCAAGGGCCTGGAATTCCCCTACGTGTTCCTGGTGGGCATGGAAGAAGGCCTGTTCCCCCACAAGATGAGCCTGGAAGAACCCGGCCGCCTTGAGGAGGAACGCCGCCTGGCCTACGTGGGCATCACCCGGGCGATGCAGAACCTGGTGATGACCTACGCCGAAACCCGACGCCTGTACGGCAGCGAGACCTACAACAAGGTGTCGCGCTTCGTACGCGAGGTGCCGAAAGGGCTGATTCAGGAAGTGCGCTTGTCCAACAGCGTCAGCCGACCGTTCGGCGGCGGCCAGCAGCAGAACTCCAGCAGCATGTTCGCTGGTTCGGAAATCCCCGAGACGCCGTTCAGCCTTGGCCAACAGGTCAAGCACGCGATCTTCGGCGAAGGCGTGATCCTCAACTTCGAAGGCGCCGGTGCCCAGGCCAGGGTGCAGGTGAACTTCGCCGAAGGCAGCAAGTGGCTGATGATGGGCTACGCCAAGCTCGAAGCAATCTGAAACAACTGTAGAACATGAAGGATGTTGCCCCACCCTTGTATTTGGCAGCGGTGGGGCCAATATCTGTAATAAGTCCTACAGACGATTCGGTATTGGCCCTACGCAAAAGCCCGAAACACTATGCCGCTAGCCACTGACATCACACCTGTGCAACATGGCGCGCGTGCAATCCACAAATGGGAATTCCCTTTATGAAACGTTTTCTTAGCATCGCCATGGCGTTGTGCATCGGCCTGACGATGAGCCTCGACGCCAACGCCAAGCGCTTCGGTGGCGGCAAATCCATGGGCTCGGCGCCGAGCCACCAGACCAGCCAAATGGCCCCATCCGGCGGCGGCATGGGCGGCGCAGCTGCGACCGCTGCCGGTGCCGCAGGCGCTGCTGCCAAGGCTGGCGGTGCTTCGCGCTGGTTGGGCCCTCTGGCCGGTATCGCGGCCGGCGGCCTGCTCGCCTCCATGTTCATGGGCGGCGGCTTCCAGGGCATGCAGATCTTCGACATCCTGATCATGGCGGTCATCGCCTTCCTGATCTTCCGCTTTATCGCCGCCCGTCGCCGCAAGCAACAGGAGCACATGGCTCCAGCCGGCGCGCCGATGCAGCGTGAAGTGTTCGAGCAAAAGCCTGCTGCCATGGGTTCGATCTTCGGCGGTTCGGCTGCTCCTGCTGCCGCTCGTCCGGTGATCAACGCACCCGCCTGGTTCAACGAAGAGCGCTTCGTCGAAGCGGCCCGCAGCCACTTCCAGTCCCTGCAGCAACACTGGGACGCCAACGAAATGGACAAGATCGCCGAGTTCGTGACCCCGCAACTGCTGGAGTTCCTCAAGCGCGAACGTGCCGACCTGGGCGACGGCTTCCAGTCGACCTACATCGACGACCTGAAAGTGCAGCTTGAAGGTGTGGATGACCGCGCCGACAAGACCATCGCCACCCTGACCTTCAGCGGTGTGTCGAAGACCTCGCGTTTCGACCAGGGCGAAGTGTTCAGCGAAAGCTGGAACATGGAACGCCCACAAGGCGAAAACCAGCCTTGGCTGGTCGCCGGTATCCGCCAGAACGGCTGATCCCTGCCCGCTTTGAGTACGCAGTAACAAAAACCCCGGACTTGTCCGGGGTTTTCTATTTCACGGTTGCACTTATAGCGAGCTACTGTATAAAACGCCCCTATAAACCGCGCCATCTAGCAAGAGGATCCCGGCCGTGGAAGAAGTTATCGAACAATTGCGTGAAGCCAACGAACCGGTACCGGTTCCTCTGGAGCTGCCTGACGAAGATCAACTGGTGGAAATCGAGGAACAACTGTTCATCGATATTCCGTTCGTCTTCCGTGAATTTCTGCTGACCGTCAGCGATGTGGTCTACGGCAGCCTGGAGCCGGTGACCGTCACCGACCCACAGTCCCACACCTACCTGCCGGACGTTGCCGCCAACGCCTGGGATGCCGGTGTTGACCGCAGCATGATCCCGATCTGCCAGGACGGCGACGACTACTACTGCGTCGAAGAAGACGGCACCGTGGTGCTGTGGTCCGGCGAAGAAGAACTCGTCACCGAAGAAACCTGGGAATCGGTGTGGCACTGGGCGCGGGACGTCTGGCTGGAAAGCTGAGACCCCTGTGTGCCGAGGGCGCTTGTTGTGGCGAGCGAGCTTGCTCGCGCTGGGCTGCGAAGCAGCCCTCTGCGACCCACTCAGTGCTCCGGCGTATCCTTATGGTTATCCAGGGTCTCCAGCAAGGCGACCTGCATCCGCGTATGCACGCGGATGAACCAGCGCCAGAGCACGGCGGCCACCGCGGCCGTCACCACGGCGATCAGCACCAGCAACTTGTTGGTCGGCAGGATACTGGCCGACAAGGCTGCCAATAGCAGGAAAATCACCAGCAGCGAAAGAATCGGGATCACTTCGGCGATCACCCGGCGCACGCGCTGAGTGTGGCGCCCGGCCATTTCCGGCTTCACGCTCATCTCCGCCAGCAGCATCGACAGCGCCTTGAGCTTGCGGTACGCCGCAATCAAAAACGGCAGCGACAGCAGCAACGCCCCACCCCAGATCAATGCCTTCTGCCAGCTCGGATCGCTGACCCAGCCTTCCAGGTAGCTGCCAATACGCGCCGCGAAAAAGCTGCCGGCAAAGAAGATCGCCACCACCAGCGCCAGGTTCACCCCCACCTGCAGAATGATCTTGCGGATCATCGACGCCAGCATCGCACCCTCGCCCTGGGGCTGAATGCTGCGCAGCCACTCGCCATACATCCCGAACACCCGGCTCATGCGCTTGGGCATCACTGCGGCAATCTTCAGCGACAGCGGGTCTGCGCCACGGATCAGATAGGGTGTGAGCAGTGTGGTAATCGCAGAAACAGCCACCGCCACCGGATACAGGAAGTCGCTGGTGACCTGCAATGTCATGCCCAGCGCGGCGATGATGAATGAAAATTCGCCGATCTGTGACAGCCCCATCCCCACTCGCAATGAAGTGCGGCCATCGTTACCCGCAATGAACGCCCCCAACCCACAGGACAACATCTTGCCCAGCACCACGGCCACGGTAATCACCGCAATCGGCCAGGCGTATTGCAGGAGGATCTGCGGGTCGATCATCAAGCCAATGGCGACAAAGAAGATCGCGCTGAACATGTCGCGAACCGGTTCGATCAGGCGCTCAATCTTCAGCAATTGCCGAGATTCGGCCATAATCGCGCCGATCAGGAATGCCCCCAGCACCATGCTGTATTCCAGCTTGACCACCAGCAGACAGAAACCGAAACACAGACCCAGCACGGTGATCAGCAGCATCTCGTTGCTTTCGAATTTGGCCACGTACTCCAGCAGGCGTGGCACCAGCAAAATCCCGATCACCAGCGCGACAATCATGAACAGCGAGAGCTTGCCGACGGTGGAGAACACCTCGCCGGAGCTGACCGTGCCGCTGACGGCAATGCTCGACAGCAAGGCGATGATGCCAATGCCGAGGATGTCTTCGACGATCAGCACCCCGAAAATCAGCTGGGCAAAGCGCTGATTTTTCATCTTCAGGTCATTGAGCGCCTTGACGATGATGGTGGTCGAGGAAATCGCCAGGATCGCGCCCAGGAACAGCGAGTCCATGGTGTTCCAGTCGAACCAGCGGCCGATTTCGTAGCCGATCCAGATCATCAGGATGATTTCGAGGAACGCCGCGATAAAGGCGGTGGCGCCAACCTTGAACAGCTTGCGCAGGCTGAACTCAAGGCCCAGGCAGAACATCAGGAAGATCACCCCAAGCTCGGCCAGGGTCTTGATCGTGTCTTCGTCGTGGATCAGGCCAAACGGTGGGGTGTGCGGGCCGATGATGAAGCCGGCGACGATATACCCCAACACCACCGGCTGCTTGAGCCGATGGAACAGGATCGTCACCACCCCGGCCACCAGCATGATCACGGCCAGGTCCTGGATAAAGCTGATGGCGTGCATGGCGAGGGGCTCCTTGAGGGGTACTGGCGCTTTTCCCATTTCCACGCATGCACCCCGAAAGGTCGCAATGAACGGAAAGAAAAGTCTGCCTTGATCGTAAGAATTGCCTTTGAGACGGGCTTTTGAAGGGTAACACCGCGACTTGCGGCAGAAAGCCGGTGCAATATATGGAAACAGATCGCCCCAGGCGTGACGGCAAGCCGGGGCCCAGCGTCCCGTTATGAATGGCTCTGCAAAGATTCCAGCACCCGCAGAGGTGCCTCCCCACCCAATGCCTACAACCCGTGAGTGTGCTATGGAACCCGGAAACGCCCAGCTGTCGATGACAGTATTGATGACCCCTGACATGGCCAACTTCTCTGGCAATGTGCACGGCGGCACGCTGCTCAAGTACCTCGACGAAGTGGCCTACGCCTGCGCCAGCCGTTATGCCGGGCGCTATGTGGTGACGTTGTCGGTGGACCAGGTGATTTTTCGCGAGCCGATCCATGTCGGCGAGCTGGTGACCTTCCTGGCCTCGGTCAACTACACCGGCAACACGTCGATGGAAGTGGGGATCAAGGTGGTCACCGAGAACATCCGTGAGCGTTCGGTACGCCACACCAATAGCTGCTTCTTCACGATGGTCGCGGTGGATGACCAGCGCAAACCGGCCGCCGTGCCGCCGCTGCAACCGCAGAACAGCGAAGACAAACGCCGGTTTGTGCAGGCTCAACAGCGCCGGCAGATTCGCCAGGAGCTGGAAAAGCGCTATCAGGAAATCAAGGCAGACGGCCCGTAAGAGCCCGCCAGGTTTCTGGATGACCGCTTAGTAACGCGAGCACTTGTCAAAGTGCGCACACACATCAAAGCGCTGGTCCAACTGGGCCATGCGCTCCATATGGTGATTGACCACCTCAATCGTCACGCTCTTTCGGGTATTCACGTAGTACTGCACCATAAGCTTGTCGTTCTCCGCTACGCGCGATTTGATCGCACTGTCCGTAGGCTGCATCCATTGCTCCAGGACGGCATCCTCAGTTCCCCGCAGGCGCTGGCGGTACACCTCAGTGTAAAATCCCAGAGCCCGGGCCAGACGACCGGCAGACTCTTGATTCGACAGTTCATAGTTCTGCCGAAACTGGTTCCAATAATCCGGCGGCAAGGTATACGAGCCCATCAACGCCTTGCGCTTGCTGATCAACTCATCAAGCTCTTGAGGCGAGGTTTGCATTCGGTCGACTTTATTCTCTGACACGATGGCCGTGATCGACTGCGCACGCTCGTCAAGAATGCGATCAATCAACACCATTCGCTGCGGAGTATCCGGTAACAACTTGCCGAATATCGGACCTTTGCCCTCGCAAGACGGCATGCCGGTCTCGAACAGCGGCTGCGGGATCCGCACGTCCTTGCCGTCCAATCGCGTAAGACGCTGGAGCAGCGTGCTGCATTGGCGGCCCTGCAATTCGAAGGTCACTTCGTACTCTTCACCCGCCTTGGGCGTTAGATTGAACGCTTTGCCACAGACATAGGAGCTGCCGTTGGTGTTGATCATCAACATAGTGTCCTTTCCGGGCGCCAGCTTGATCTCCAGCAGCCCACGAGCCGTGGGCGGTGGCGGCACAAGCATGTCTACCCGCCGCTTGGTGTCCACCAGGAACATGTTGTTGAGAATGCCTGTGGTCTCACTTATGCAGTGCTGTGCGTCATAGACAAAAAGGGTGCTGTTGGTGGTGTTGGAGATGAACCGCAGCTTCGCCGCATCGGGCTCGGCTGCGTCAGGATAGGTACCGTGGACGCTGCAACCACTGAGCAGCGTAACCAGGGCCAATGCGATAAATGCCCGTGGCGAATGGAGCAGGGATAACGACATGATCTTCCTTGATGAACGCAGAGGGCAAAAAGACGGCCGGTAGTAACGGACGCCCTTTGCGTCGCTCAATCAGGAATAGTCCTACAGCCCGATTGGGGTTGCCTCGAAGCGAACTCGCGGATGGGCAATCCGGTCCTGGGCGCGCACCAGTTCCAGCTCATAGCTGGCGCACGCCTGGGTTTCCAGCAGTACTTCATGCACCGCTGCAGCAGTGAACTCAAAGGCCGCCACCAGGCTATCGCCCAACAACACCCGCGCCAGGAACAGGCCCGACGTCAGGTCGCCCACGCCCACCGGCTGACGCGGGAATGCCAGCAGTGGCCGACGCAGGTGCCAGCTGCCTTCAGCCGTCACCAACAGCATTTCGAAGCCGTCCGGCAGCTTGCCGGGATAATCCAGGTGCTTGACCAACACCGCTTTCGGCCCGCGGGCCAGTAACGCACGGGCCATCCCCAGGCAATCGAACAGCGACTGCGGCTTGCGCCCGGCAAAGCTGTCCAGCTCCAGCTGGTTGGGGCACAGGAAGTCGGCCATCGCCGCCGCTTCCTCCAGCAGGAAGTCGCTGACCTCCTGGGGCACGATGCAGCCTTTTTCCGGATGCCCCATCACCGGGTCACACAGGTAAAGAGCCTTGGGGTTGATCGCCTTGATCCGCGCCACGCCGGTGAGGATCGCCCGGCCCTGGGCCGCACTGCCCAGGTAGCCCGACAGCACTGCATCACAGTTGCCCAGCTCGCCAATCGCCGCGATGCCTTCCACCAGCGCAGGAATTTGCTGCGGCGCCAACACTTCTCCCGCCCACTGACCATACTGAGTGTGGTTGGAGAACTGCACCGTATTGAGCGGCCACACGTTCACCCCGACCCGTTGCATGGGGAACACGGCGGCGCTGTTTCCGGCGTGGCCGAAGACCACATGAGACTGGATCGCAAGCAGATGGGGCGTACGTTTCATGCAGGGGATTTCCGTAAAGCCGTTGATATTCTGGCTGCGCAGTATGCGACTAAACGCGGCCTGTACGACAGACCGGAGACGCAGTTAAGCTGGCCCTACTTTGTTGGAGTTCATCGAATGCTGACCCTCGGAAATATCTTCGTGCTGATGCTGCTGGCGACCGGTGCCGCCTGGCTGTGGCACAACCACGGCCTGCGCGAGCGGGCGCTGGAACGGGTCAAGCAGCACTGCGCCAAGCTCGACATCGAGCTGCTCGATGGCGCCGTGGCGTTGAAGCGCATCGGTTTTGTGAAAGATGCCAGCGGGCGGCGGCGCCTGGCACGGATCTACAACTTCGAATTCACCGTGACCGGCGAAACGCGGCACCCGGGGACCATCACCCAATTCGGCGCCCACAGTGCACAAATCGAGCTGGCGCCCTACCCGTTCGAGATCAAGACGCCATTGCCCAGCGCCGAGATCATTGAGCTAAGCCAGTGGCGCCAGGAGCATGGCAACAGCAAGACCCGTCACTGACGGCAAGCGGTTAACCCACCCTGTAACTGCGCAACGTCCTGCACTTCGCTGAAGATCAATTCGATACGCGAATCCCGCCGCCATTCGCTGGGCTGCCAGGCCAATGCTGCGTTATCCACAGCGTTGGCCGATGCCCAGCCATCCAGGCTGTGGATAACCAGTTTTGCCCGTCGCCAGTCCAACGATTGCAGCCATTGCTGAATGCGCCGCGCGTCGAATCGCTGGCTCGGATGCCAGCGCCAGCCAATGCTCCAGCCATCCTCCTGGCCCTGGCTGAGGCAGATCGGCGATGCCGGATCCGTCCAGATGGCCGGCATTTGCCCCAGGCCTTTGGGCAACTCGAAATTATCCACAGCCGCTGCCGCTTGAGCATTCACACCCGGTAACCGGGCCAAGGGCAGTTGCGCCTGCTGCGTCCAATAGATCGGCCGGTCGGGCAGTTGTCCTTGAATCAACAGGCGCTGCGCATCACTTAAGGCTTCATTCTTGTTCAATACCAACAGCCCGGCGCTGGCTAATGCCTCCCGTTGGGCATTGGGTAAAGGTTTACCCGCCGCCAACGCCTGGGCGTCCAGTACGAGTACGCACGGCTGCACCGCCAGTACCTGCTGCCAGGGTGCTTCCCGCAGCTGCTTGAGCAATTGAGCCGGGTGCCCAAGCCCGGACGGCTCGATAAACAGCCGGTCGGGCCTGGCCTTACGCAACAAACGCCCCAGTCCTACCTGAAACGGCGCCCCGTTGACGCAACACAGGCAGCCACCCGCCACTTCACCGAGGGCAATCCCGTCGTCATCACGGGTGAGCAACGCGGCATCCAGGCCAATCTGCCCGAACTCATTGATCAACACCGCCCAACGCTCGTTGGCCGGGCGCTGGGCCAGCAGGTGCTTGATCAGGCTGGTCTTGCCGGCGCCCAGGGGCCCGGCAATCACGTGGGTGGGAATGTTCTGCAGCATGGTGGACATCATTCAGACCGTGTAGAGAGCTTTGATCCTACCCGGTTACGCCAACCAATCCAGCGTCAGAATCAACCGTCGTTGATCCGCTTGCAGCGGCGGCGAGCGGTGGATCAGGCCAAAGCCTTCGTTGCCGTGCCATTTTTCGCCCTTGAGCAAGGCCACTTCACCGCAGTGGATTTGCTCAATGCGTTCTTCCGGCTCAGCACTCGCCTGGCTCAGGTGTCGCCGCTCCATAACCCCCTCGCGCAACCACTGGCTGCCGATGCCGGCGTAGGTGGTGATAAGCCGCACCGGCACATGATCCACATGAAAACGCGGGCACATGGCCTTGTCCAATAGCCGCAAACGCACGCCGATACGCTTGGCTCCGAGCAAACAGGCAAAGGCGCTGACCAACCACGACACATCGGCGATAAAGCCTTCGTAGCCTTCAAGATCACGGCAACCTGATGCAAATTCCTGCAGGTTTGGCTCGGCGTCTTCGCTGTTCAGTTCAACCACCAGCGACTCGGCCAATGGCTCATTGAGTGCCACCAGTAACGCGCCGAACTCGGCGATGTGCAGGGGCAACTGACGCTGCCACACCGCCAGGTTCACGCCGTCCTCAAGGATATCGGTGAGCACGGCCGGGGTTTCGCCGTGGGTCTGGCGTACCGCCGCGCGCAGTTTCAGGGTCGGTGCCAGCATCAGGCAGCCTCTTCGAACCAAGGGCCAAAGGGATCGGCCAACAAGCGCCAGCCTTCGACACCCGTGGCCATTTCATCGTCGGTCAGCAAACAAGCGTCCAGCTCGGCGGTCATCTGGGCGAAGTCGATGTTCTGGCCGATAAACACCAGCTCCTGCCGGCAATCGCCGGTGCTCAGTTGCCAGTTTTTCATGATTGCGGCGATGCCTTCCTCGTCCTGGGGCCACTGGGTTTTCGGCACGAAACGCCACCAGCGCCCGGCAAACCCATGGCGCATCAGGCCGCCAGCCTGGGACCAGCTACCGGCGTCCTGGTGTTTGCTGGCCAGCCAGAAAAAGCCCTTGGAGCGCAGCAGTTTTCCATTCACCCAAGGCCGGTCGATAAAGTCGAAAAACCGCTGCGGGTGGAACGGGCGGCGGGCGCGATAGGCGGTGGAGGCGATGCCGTACTCTTCGGTTTCCGGCAGGTGTTCGCCACGCAGTTCCTGCAACCAGCCCGGCGCCTGGGAAGCACGCTCGAAGTCGAAACGGCCGGTGTTGAGGATCTTCGCCAACGGCACTTCGCCCATGACCATCGGGATGATTTCAGCCTGGGAGTTCAAGCGCTCCAGGATCGCCATCAACTCCTCGCGCTCACTGCTGCTGATCAGGTCGATCTTGCTGATGAGGATCACATCCGCAAATTCGATCTGCTCGATCAGCAGGTCGGTGATCGAGCGCTCGTCCTCTTCACCGAGGGTTTCGCCCCGGGACGCCAGGCTTTCGGCAGCCTGGTAGTCGAGCAGGAAGTTCATGCCGTCGACCACGGTGACCATGGTGTCGAGCCGGGCAATGTCCGCCAGGCTCTGGCCGTCTTCGTCGCGAAAGGTGAAGGTTTCGGCCACCGGCAGCGGCTCGGAGATACCGGTGGATTCAATCAACAGGTAATCGAACCGACCTTCCTTGGCGAGCTTTCCGACTTCTTCCAGCAAGTCTTCGCGCAAGGTGCAGCAGATGCAGCCGTTGCTCATCTCCACCAGTTTTTCTTCGGCGCGATTGAGGGTGACGTCGCGCTGGACCTCACTGCCATCGATGTTGATTTCGCTCATGTCGTTGACGATCACCGCCACCCGCAGGTTTTCGCGGTTGCGCAGGACGTAGTTGAGCAGCGTGCTTTTGCCGGCGCCGAGGAATCCGGACAGCACAGTAACGGGGAGACGATTGGGCATCAGGTATTCCTCATCAGGGTTGGCCGGTCAAATCGCCCGTTGATGGCGTTCGCGCAGCTCTTCACGTTCTTTGGCTTCGATACACAGGGTGGCCGTGGGGCGCAGCAGCAGGCGCTTGAGGCCGATGGGTTCGCAGGTTTCACGGCACCAGCCGTATTCACCGCGGGCCAGGCGTTCCAGGGCTTCGTCGATCTTGTCCAACAGCTTTTTTTCGCGCTCCAGCAGGCGCAGTTGCCATTGGCGCTGTTCTTCGGCGCTGCCGACATCGGCGGGATCGCTGTTGGGCTCCTGTTCGCGCAGCACCATGAATTCAGCGTCGATACGCGCTTGCAGCTCGTTGCGCTGGGCCAGCAGCAGCTCGCGGAAGAAACCTTGCTGGGCTTCATTCATGTAGTCGGCGCAGGGTTGGGCGAGAAGGTCTTGTTCGGTCATCGGAGGTGGTTCACGGGTCAGGCTGTTTTTTAATGTTATAGTATAACAATGCAAATAAGCCAATCCCCCTTGCTCGTGACGACGAAGGGCGCAATGCTGGCAGCCGAATAACGCCCCGAGAGCCTCTATGAAATACCTGCTGTGTGCTGTGTTGCTGATGCTGGCGAGCCTGGCCAACGCCCAGGTGCCCAGCCTGCTGGCCAACTGCACCCGCAGCGCCAACCTGCTCGCGTGCGTCGACGCCCAGGGCAATGCCTACAGCGTCGCGACGGCAGGCAGCACTACGTATTTGCGGGGCTTTGAAGTGATCGGAAAACGCTATTGGGCACAGACCAGCAGCCGCTACGGGCAACTGACGTTCTTTACCGGGTTGGCTTCCGATGGTGAGGCGTGGGTGGGCTACACGCGGCGAGTGGGCTGGACCACCCTCAACCGGTTTTCCAGTTCCGGTGGTGCCAGCGCCAAGTTCACCTGTAGTCGAATCACCGGCTGTTAGACCTGGCCGGTTTTCTGTTCCTGAACCCAGGCCATGTAGCTGTTCATCGGCGGGTTCTTCTGGAAGTAGTTCTTCAACCCTTCAAATAAACCGTCTGCCACCGCCTGTTGATGGCGTGCGGTGACCAGTCGCTGGGCGTCCTGGGTGTTGGAGATAAACCCGGTTTCCACCAGGATCGACGGCACGTCCGGCGACTTGAGCACCGCAAAGCCGGCCTGTTCCACGCGTTTTTGATGCAGCGTGGTGATGCTTTGCAGGCTGCCCAGTACCGAGCTGCCCAGTTGCAGGCTGGAGGCGATGGTGGCGTTCATCGACATGTCGAGAATCACCCCGGCCAGCATCGGGTCCTTGTCCTTGAGATTGAGCAAGGTGGTGGCGCCCAACAGGTCGGCGCCGTTTTCCCGCTGCGCCATGAACCGTGCGGTGGCGGAGGTGGCGCCGCCTTCAGACAGCGCATAGACAGAGGCGCCGGACGCCGTAAGCCGTGGCGCGGCATCGGCGTGTACCGAGATAAACATGTCGGCTTTGTGCTGACGGGCGATGTCCACACGTTTACGCAGCGGCACGAAGAAGTCGTCGTTGCGCACCAGCTTCACATCGAAGCCCTTCTCGCGCTTCAGACGCTTGGCCAGCAACTGGGCGATGGACAGCACCACGTCTTTTTCGCGCTGGCCCTTTGAGCCAATCGCGCCGGGATCCTTGCCGCCGTGCCCAGGGTCGACCACCACGATGATGTCGCGTTTCGGATGAGCCCTGTCCACCGGCGCCGGCACGGGTGCAGCCAACGCGGCCGGTGCCGCAGCGATTTGCATAGGTGCATGAGTGGCGCTTGTCAGGTCCAGCACGAGGCGGTGGCCCTGGCCATCCTGTGGCGGCAGGAGAAAGCTGTTGAGCTGCATCGGCGCCTTCAAATCCAGCACGATCCGCGTATCGCCCTGCCCGAAATGCCCCGAGCGAATCGAGGTAATGCCGCTGTTGGTCAGGGCCAGTTGGCTGAAATCACCGGTCAGCTTCGCGCCGCTCAAATCGATGATCAACCGCTCCGGCGCGGTCAGGGTGAAGGTCTTGTATTGCACCGGGCCGCTGAGGTCCAGCACCAGCCGCAGCTTGTTATCCGACCGCCACAGCCGTGCATTGCGGATCTGCGCGGCAGACACGCCCAAGGGCAAGGTGAACACCGCACTGGCCAGCAGCAGGTTGAGAAGTTGACGTCTGTGCATGACTTACACCGCAAATAAAGGAGCTTCCGTACTCGACATGACTGAATAAAAGACAGAACAGAAAAACTTTCGTCGTTTCAATTGTAATAATATAACATGTCTTTTTATTTCCAACGATGGACCTGCTCATGAACGCGCTGACTCTGCCCGATATCGCCGCGCAGGCTTCACGCCAAGCCTCGCCGCTCGATTGGGTGGGCATGTGCGGCATTGCCCTGCCCATTCTGATCGACGGCCAAAGCCTTAGCGCCACGGCTGATGCCGGCGTCAGCCTGGACGACGGCGAGGCCCGTGGCATTCATATGTCACGGCTTTACCTGGCGCTGGAAATGCTTGAACAGCAGCCGCTTACGCCAGCACTGCTGCGCAGTGTATTGCAACGTTTTCTCGACAGTCATGAAGGTTTATCCACAAATGCCTACCTGCGAATTCATGCAGGTCTGCTGCTGAAACGTCCGGCGCTGGTCAGCCCGTTGGCCGGCTGGAAAAGCTACCCGGTGAGCATCGAGGCGCGCCTGGAAAACCAGATGTTCCACGTGGAACTAAAAATTGACGTTACTTACTCTTCAACCTGCCCTTGCTCCGCTGCCCTCGCCAGGCAATTGATTCAGCAGCAATTTATCGAGGACTTTGCCGGCACACCGCTGCAGCACGAAGACGTACTGACCTGGCTCGGCAGTGCAAACGGCATCGTCGCCACGCCCCACAGCCAGCGCAGCAGCGCGCTGTTGCATGTCCGGCTTCAGGACGATCAGCCAACACTGCCGCTGACCCAGTTGATCGACGAAACCGAAGCCGCCCTCGGCACTGCCGTGCAGACCGCCGTAAAGCGTGCAGACGAACAAGCCTTCGCCCTGGCCAACGGGCAGAACCTGATGTTCTGCGAAGACGCCGCCCGCCGCCTGAACCTCGCCTTGAAACGCTCGGATGCGGTCAATGCCTTCCACTTGAGAGTGATCCACGCCGAAAGCCTTCACGCGCACGATGCCGTGGCCGAAAGCCGCTGGACGAGACCTTCCGAATGATCACCTGCACCGCTTTGCGCTGGGGCGCCCCCGGCCAACCACTGACCCCCGCCGTGGATTTCACCCTGGAAAAAGGCAGCCTTACCGGCATCATCGGCGCCAACGGCACCGGCAAAAGTAGCCTGCTGAAAGTTATCGCCGGATTGCAGAAGCCACTGGCGGGGAAAGTGACGATCGATGTTCCACGCCGAGGTGGCCTGTCGTTTTTGCCCCAGCAACAGAACCTCGATCGCCAGTTTCCTATCAGCCTTGAAGAATTGGTGGCCGCCGGTTTCTGGGGCAGCAGGCAAACCCCGCAACAACGTACCGAACGCCTGAGCGCCGTGCTCGAAGACTGGTGCCTCAGCGGCCTGGAGCATCGGCCGTTGATGGCCTTGTCGGGCGGCGAACTGCAACGCGCCCTGCTCGCCCGCATGAGCCTGGCCGAGTCGCCGATATTGCTGCTGGACGAACCCCACGCCGCCCTCGACGAAGACGGCCAGGCGCTGTGCTGGAAACACATCCACGCCTGGCACGACGCAGGCCGCACGGTGGTCGTGGTGTGCCATGACCTCGGCTCCGTACGCCAACACACCCAGCAAGTGGTGCAGATCAAAAGCAGTGGCTGCGTGTTCGGCTCCAGCAAAGAACTGATCCGCCCGCAGCCGCAAATGCAGGTGGCCTGATGCACTTCGCCGCCCACCTGTGGATGCCGTTTCTCGATTTCGTTTTCATGCGCCGCGCGCTCGTCGGCGGTCTGGTATTGGCATGCAGCACGGCGCCGCTTGGGGTGTTCCTGATCCTGCGCCGCATGAGCCTGATCGGTGACGCGGTGTCCCACGGCATCCTGCCCGGCGCCGCACTGGGCTTCTGGTTTGCCGGCCTGAGTTTGCCCGCGCTGACCATCGGCGGCCTGGGCGCCGGCCTGAGCATGGCCGGCCTCGCCGCCTGGATTACCCGTCGCACCGGGCTGAAGGAAGACGCCAGCCTCGCCGCCATCTACCCGATCTCCCTGGCCAGCGGCGTGCTGATCCTCGGCCTCGCCGGAAAACGCCTGGACCTGCTGCACCTGCTGTTCGGCTCGGCCCTGGCGGTAGACGGCCCGACCCTCACCGGCATGCTCTGGGTCTCGGGCTTCAGCCTGATCGCCATGGTGGTGATCTACAAACCGCTGCTGCTGGACACCCTCGACCCGCTGTTCCTGCAAACCGTCAGCCGCCTCGGCCCGCTGGCCCACGGCCTGTTCCTGACGCTGGTGGTGCTGAACCTGGTGATCGGTTTCCAGGCCATCGGCGCGTTGATGGTGGTCGGCCTGATGATGTTGCCGGCGATTGCTTCACGTTTCTGGAGCCGGCGCCTGCCGGTGTTGATCGCCATATCAGCGGTGCTGGGATGCCTGTCGGTCTGGCTTGGCTTGTTGCTGTCGTTCTACTACTCGCTGCCCAGCGGCCCGGCAATTGTGCTGGTGGCTGGCGGCTGGTACCTGCTGTCCGTGGTCTTCGGTCCGGTGCACGGCTTGCTGCGCCGCCCGCCTTTGCTTACATCCCAATGAGGTGTTTCCCGATGCGCGCTCTACTCGTGCTGTTCAGTGTGTTGCTGCCGCTGTCGTTCGCGACGGCCCAGGCTGCCGACAAGCTTCAGGTGGTTACCAGCTTCAGTATTCTTGACGACATGACCCACCAGGTCGGTGGCGATCATATCCAGATCAGCAACATGGTCGGCCCCGACGCCGACGCCCATACCTACGAACCAACACCGGACGATGCCAAGGCCCTGCTCAAGGCCAAGGTGATCATCAAGAACGGCCTGGGCTTCGAGCCGTGGCTGGATCGCCTGATCACCAGCACCGAGACCAAGGCCACTGTGGTCACTGCGAGCAAAGGCGTGCTCTCCCACACCATGGAAGAGGACGGCGAAACCATCCCCGACCCGCACGCCTGGCACAACCTGGCCAACACCGTTATCTACGTGAACAACATCACCAAGGCGCTGATCGCTGCCGACCCGGCCAACAAGGCCGACTACGAGCACAACAGCCAGGTGTACCTGAAAGAAATCTACCGCCTGCTGGCTGAAGCCAAGGCCAAGTTTGGCGCGCTGCCACCGGGTAACCGTCGCATCGTCACCTCTCATGACGCCTTCGGCTACCTGGGCCAGGCCTACGGTATCGAGTTCCTGTCGCCTCAAGGCCTGTCCACCGAACGTGAACCGTCGGCCGCCGAAGTCGCCACGCTGATCACCCAGATCCGCAAGGACAAGGTCAAGGCCGTGTTCATGGAAAACATCAAGGACTCGCGTCTGCTCCAGCAGATCGCTGACGAAAGCGGCGCGCAGATCGGCGGCACGCTGTATTCGGACGCCCTGGCCGCAGAAGGTCCGGCCAGCACCTTTACCGGCCTGTTCGAATACAACCTCAACACCCTGTGCGCGGCCCTGAGCAAGCCATGAGCCTGAGCATGCTTGACCTGGAAGAGGCTGCCATCGGCAGCCGCTTTCCACTCGATAGCGTGCTCGACGCCCTGCCGTGGAACAGCGATGGCCTGATCGCCGCCATCGCCCAGCAACACGGCAGCGGCGAAGTGTTGATGCTGGCCTGGATGAACCGCCAGGCCCTCGACGAAACCCTGGCCACCGGGCACGTCTGCTACTGGTCCCGCTCGCGCCAGCAACTGTGGCGCAAGGGCGAAACCTCGGGCCACCGGCAACTGCTGGTGGAGGCCCGCCTGGATTGCGACGGCGACGCGGTATTGCTGATCGTCGACCAGCAAGGCCCGGCCTGCCACACCGGCCGGCCCACCTGTTTCTACAACGCCATCGACGGCCGCCACGTAAACATCATCACCGCGCCTCTCAAGGAACCTGACCCATGATCCGCAAGAACCCTTCCGGCGATCTGCCCGTGATTGCCGAATCGGCCTACGTCGACAAAACCGCAATCATCTGCGGCAAGGTGATCATCGGCGAAAACGTATTTGTCGGCCCTTACGCGGTGATCCGCGCCGACGAAGTCGACGCCAACGGTGACATGGACCCGATCACCATCGGTGCCAATTCGAATATCCAGGACGGCGTGGTGATCCACTCCAAATCCGGCGCCGCCGTAACCATCGGCGAGTTCACCTCCATCGCCCACCGCTCCATCGTCCACGGGCCCTGCACCGTTGGTGACCGTGTGTTCATCGGCTTCAACAGCGTGCTGTTCAATTGCGTCGTCGGCGATGGCTGCGTGGTGCGGCACAACTCTGTAGTCGACGGCCGCGATTTGCCCGACGCGTTCTACGTGCCCTCCACCACCCGCATCGGCCCCAACACCGACCTGTCCCAGTTCCCGCCGGTGAGTGTCAGCGCTTCGGAGTTTTCCGAAGATGTGGCACGCACCAACGTCGACCTGGTACTGGGTTACAAAGCCCTGCAAAACGAGTTCTGAGCATGAGCCGCCTGCTGATCCGCAACGCCCGCCTGGTGAACGAAGGCGAGGAATTCGAGGCTGACCTGCTGGTCGCCAATGGCCGTATCGAGAAGATCGCCGGCAGCATCGACAACGCCAACGCCACCGTGGAAATCGACGCCCAAGGCCAGTGGCTGCTGCCGGGAATGATCGACGACCAGGTGCACTTCCGAGAGCCCGGCGCGCCGGACAAAGGCAGCTTCTACAGCGAGTCCCGTGCGGCGGTGGCCGGTGGCATCACCAGTTTCATGGACATGCCCAACACCAACCCGGCGACCCTGAACCTGGATGCCCTGGCCGACAAAAAGCGCCGCGCGGCGCTGCATTCGGTGGCCAACTATGGTTTTCACTTCGGAGTGAGCAACGACAACCTCGACACCGTCGCCGCGCTGGACCCGCGGGAAGTCGCCGGGGTCAAAGTGTTCATGGGTGCGTCTACCGGCAATATGCTGGTGGATGATCCGAAGATCCTCGAGCGTCTGTTCGCCGAGGTGCCGACCATTCTCCTGGCCCACTGCGAGCACACCCCCAGCATCCTGGCCCGCGAGCAAAGGATGCGCGAGCGTTTCGGTGAGCACATTCCTGCCGTGGCACACCCGCTGATCCGCGATGCCGAGGCCTGCTATCGCTCCTCGTCCCTGGCGGTGGAACTGGCCAAGCGGCACGGCACGCGCCTGCATGTGCTGCACATCACCAGCGCACGGGAGTTGGTGCTGTTCGAAGACAAACCCCTGGCGCAAAAACGCATCACGGCGGAAGTCTGCCTGCATCACCTCTTGTTCGATGACCGCGACTACGCCCGCCTCGGCCACCAGATCAAATGCAACCCGGCGATCAAGACACGCGCCGACCGCAACGCCCTGCGCCTGGCATTGTTGAGTGATCGTCTGGATGTAATTGGCAGTGACCATGCGCCGCACACCTGGGCGCAAAAACAGCTGCCCTATCGCGAAGCGCCGTCAGGCTTGCCGCTGGTGCAACACGCCCTGCCGGCGCTGCTGGAGTTGGTCGCCGACGGCCTGCTGCCGCTGACCACGCTGGTGGCGAAAACCAGCCATCGGGTCGCGGACCTGTTTGCGATCCCCGACCGTGGCTACCTGCGCGAAGGCTATTGGGCCGACCTGGTGCTGATCCAACCCGAGCCTCACGGCAAACCCGTCAGCAGCCAGCCGATCCTGGCCCGCTGCGGCTGGACGCCCTTTGCCGGGCGCAGCTTCCGGCACAGCGTCAGCACCACGCTTGTGTCCGGCCACCTGGCCTGGCACGACGGGCGCGTGCACGACAGTTGCCAGGGGTTGCCGCTGCATTTCCAGCGTTGAAGAGACTCTGTACCTGGCAATCCAATCAAATGTGGGAGCGGGCTTGCTCGCGAATGCGGTGGGTCAGCCAATACACCTGTGACTGATTCACCGCATTCGCGAGCAAGCCCGCTCCCACATTTTGATCGGGGTATGTCTTAGGTTAAGCGCGGGGTTTGACCGTACCGCAGTTGCTGCCCAACCACTGCGCGTGGGTGTCCAGGCTGCCCTTCTGCTGTACGCCGGTGGCGTTGAAGGTACCGTTAACCGTAGTGGTGAATTCCTGCTGGCTCTGGAACGTCGCCACGCCAGTGCCCTGGGCTTTCGGACAACTGAAGCGGAATTTCCATTGGTTGCCGGTCTTGTCCGTCACTTCCTGCTTGCAGCCCGATTGCGGGTCGGTCAGCGGGATGGAATCGGACGCCACCTGGGCCGGGGTCAGGCACACCTGTACGCCTTTGCCGGCCATGGTGATGCCTTGCTTCTCAAGCATCGCGCGTTGTTCCGGGGTCATCTGTTGCTTGAGCTGACCGAGGATCAGCGACAAGTCCGGCAGGTCCTGGTTATCGACCTTCATGTTGCTGGTGGTCAACTCCCACAAGCCCGGCGCCAACATCTGCGCTTGCGCCGCCACAGGCAGCGTCAAACCAACAACCATGGCCAAACCAAGCAGACGAGCATTCATCGGGTAACTCCTGGGCAATTGTCGGCGTTAGACGCCGCAAAAGCGCCAGTGTTGCACAGCAAATAAAATAGCGACATTCGTGGCCGAACATGGTCTGTTAGGCACTTGTTCGTCAGGAGTACCGTTGTCCATGGATTTCTTTGGCCCGCACCTGCTCGCCTATTTCATTGCCACCCTGCATTTTCTGGGCACCCTCGCCGCCATCCATGCGGTGCTGACCGTCAGGACCGCCCAAGGCTCGATTGCCTGGGCATTGTCGCTGATGTTCATCCCCTACCTGACGCTGATTCCCTACCTGATCTTTGGCCGGAGCACTTTCGACGCCTACATTCAGGCGCGGCGCCAGGCCAACCAGGAAATGCACAAGGCGATCACCGAGCTGAACTGGCGCCCATGGGTTGAAGAGGCATTGGCCGCGCGCAACTCCCAGGCCTACGCTTCGCTACGGGCCATGCCCAAGCTGGGGCGCATGCCGTGCCTGGCGAATAATCAGGTGCGTTTGCTGATCAATGGCGAGGCTACGTTCAGCGCGATTTTCGAGGCGATTCGCTCGGCAAAGACCGCCGTGCTGTTCCAGTTCTTCATCATTCATGACGACGAACTTGGCCGCCAACTGCACACCTTGCTCAAGGAAAAAGCCGCCGAAGGCGTAGCCATTTTCGTGCTGTACGACCGTATCGGCAGCCATGCCCTGCCCCATCGTTATGTGCAGTCGCTACGAGACGCCGGGGTGCAGGTCAAGGCCTTCGCCACGCGCAGCGGCTGGCTCAACCGCTTCCAGGTCAACTTCCGCAACCACCGCAAGATCGTGGTGGTGGATGGCATTACCGGGTTCGTCGGTGGGCATAACGTTGGCGATGAGTACCTGGGCAAGAAACCGCCGCTGGCGCCATGGCGTGACACCCATGTGCAAGTCAGCGGCCCGGTGGTGGCGTGCTTGCAGGAGTCGTTTGCCGAAGACTGGTTCTGGGCCTCGCGTGAGCTGCCGCCGTTGCTGCTGCCGGATACCTACCCGGACGACGGCGTACTCTGCCAGTTGCTGGCCAGCGGCCCGGCGGATCCCTACGAAACCTGCTCGCTGTTTTTCGTCGAGGCCATTCATGCGGCGACCGAGCGGGTGTGGATCACCAGCCCGTATTTCATTCCCGATGAGGCGGTGTTTGCGGCTTTGAGGTTGGCGGTATTGCGCGGTGTCGACGTGCGTCTGCTGCTGCCGTCACGGCCGGATCACCGCATCGTCTACGCCGCTTCCAGCCTGTATGCGATCGAAGCCGTGCGCGCCGGGGTGCGGGTATTCCGCTATACGCCAGGGTTCCTGCATCAGAAAGTGGTGTTGGTCGACCGTGAAATCAGCGCCATCGGCAGTGCGAACCTGGATAACCGCTCGTTCCGGCTGAATTTCGAAGTGATGTTGCTGACGGTAGATGACACTTTCGCCAGCCAGGTGGAGCACATGCTGCTGGAAGACTTCGCCCTGGCCCATGAAATCAGCCAGGAAGAAAACCGCCAGACCCACCGCCTGCAACAATTGGGCATGCGGATCGCGCGGCTGATTTCTCCAATTTTGTAAGGCTTGCACCGAACCCAATGTGGGAGCGGGCTTGCTCGCGAAAGCGGAGTGTCAGTCACTGAATGTGTTTCTGATACAACGCCTTCGCGAGCAAGCCCGCTCCCACACAAGCCCGCTCCCACATTCAGATCACCGGTACCATTGCTTACTGGTACAGGTCATCCCGCGTCCACGGCAGCTCATGGCTACCATCGGCATGGGGTTTCACCGCCAGAATCTGATGCAGGTTGATCCAGCCCCGGGCAAACGCATACGCACAGCCGGCCAGGTACAGGCGCCAGATGCGCAAGGCTTGTTCCGGCACCATCTTGCCTGCCGCTTCCAGGTTGTCTTCGAGGCGCTCGCTCCAGTGATCCAGCGTGCGCGCGTAATGCAGGCGCAAGCTTTCGACGTCGACGACTTCCAGGCCCACGTCGCTGATCTCGGCGGTCATCATCGACAGATGCGGCAACTCGCCGTTGGGGAACACATAACGCTCGATAAAATCCCCGGCGCCACGGCCCACGGGCCGGCCATCAATGTGCTTGGCGGTAATCCCGTGGTTCATCACCAGGCCGCCCTCACGCACCGCGCCGTAGAGAATCTTGCAGTACTCAGCCAGGTTGGCGTGGCCAACGTGTTCAAACATCCCCACGCTCACCACCTTGTCGAACCGGCCATCCTGGGGCAAGTCGCGGTAGTCGAGCAGCGTCAGCTCTACCTGGTCTTCCAGGCCTTCGGCCTTCACCCGCTCCCGGGCCAGCGCCAGCTGTTCCTTGCTCAGGGTGATACCAAACACCTTGACCCCGAATTCCCGCGCGGCATACCGCGCCAGCCCACCCCAACCGCAGCCCACGTCGAGCAAATACTCCCCCGGCTGCAGCCGCAATTTGCGGCACAGGTGGCGGAATTTGTCTTGTTGGGCTTGATCAAGGGATTCGCTGCCGGTTTCGAAATACCCGCAGGAATAGGCCATGTCGCGGTCCAGCCACAGCTGGTAGAACTCGTTGGACAGGTCGTAATGGTAGGAAATAGCCGCTGCGTCGGTGGCCTTGTCGTGGATCGAGCGCACCGGACGACTCCCCTCGTCGTCATCAACCAGGGCATGACTCAACTCGTCAACAACCCTGATCACTTCGGAAATGGAGCCTTCCAGCTCCAGTTTGCCCTCGACGAAAGCTTCGCCCAGTGAGTCCAGCGTCGGATGGCTGAGCGTTGAAACCATCATGGGGTCCTTGACCACAATGGTGACGCTGGGATCCGGGCCCAGGTTGAATTCATGGCCGTCCCAGAGTCGAAGACGCAGCGGTAGCTTGAGATTCTGTAAGGCCGGTGGAAGTTGCGCGAGCATGAGTAGTCCCCCCTTGTTTCAGACGTCTGAAATGAGGGTAGACCATCCACGGAAAAATTAGCAGGCTATCGAAACAATAGCGCCTTTCTATGGTGCCCGCCGCTGGAGCAAACCCTCCTGGACCCACTGTTTCAGCCAGGTAACCGCTTGCAATGGCGCGCCCTCCTGGTAAGTGACTGCCAACTCGGCACACAGTTCGGAAAAACTCCAACCGTTGGCGACCATGCCTGTCAGCGCGCTGGCTTGCGCCGGTTCAACGCTGCGGTATTGGCAGACATTCTGATGGCGCCAGACCAGGCACACCTGCGCCAATGGCAGGGCTTCGCTGCCGGGAAAGTCCCACTCGCCCTTGCTCGCACGCCAGATGCCCAGGCTGTTGAAATCACACAGCACCTGCTGCACCGAGGGCACGAACTGCACCAGCAGCCCGGGCCAGTCTTCGGGCGGCAGCGTTGCCATGTCTTGCAGGGTCAACGGCTCGCCCTGCGGTGCATCAAAGGCCAGGGTGAATGCCCATTCGAGCCGCGCCAGCTCGGCAGGCGCCAAACCTTGCTCGCCATAATGCTCAACGATAAACCCGGGGAACCGCTCGCCAAACCAGCGCAGGCTGTAATGGGCCGAGGGATAACGGCAGATATAGGCCGAACCCAACGCTGCAAACTCCTCGTCCCCCAGCCAATACCAGACGGCGCTGAAGTCATCGCGCAGCACTTCCTGCAATCGGGCGTGATAAGCGTTGTGGTAAATCGCCAGGCCCGTCTCGACATCCAGGGTCGGACCGCCGATCAAGGTGGCGCTGAAGCTGTTGCTGGCAGTGGAAGACTCGGCCAGCAAATGCCGCTCAAAGGCCAATTGCCAATCGATCAGGCGCATAACGCTCTCCTGTCCAGCGCGCTCGCGCCCAGTTCGCGGGCCTTGTTCAACTCGTCGAGCATCTCCTGGAAAGGCGGGAAATGGTCATCGCGTTCGAGCAAGGTCGAGACTGGCCCGAGGTGCTCCAGGGTCCGCTGGTACAGCGCCCACACCGGATCGCATACCGGATGGTCATGGGTGTCGATCACGTAGTCGCCGTAATCCATATGCCCGGCCAGGTGCAGTTGGCGGATGCTTTCGGGCGGCAGGTTGCGGATAAATTCCCAGGCGTCGAACCCGTGATTGCGCGAGCTGACGTAGACGTTATTCACGTCCAGCAGCAACTGGCAGCCGGTGAGGTGGCTCAGGGCGTTGAGAAATTCCCACTCGGTAAACTCATCCGCCTTGGAGCGCACGTAGCTGGAGACGTTTTCCAGCACGAACGGGCGCTGCAACACATCCTGCACCTGCCGCACGCGAGCGGCGACGTGGTACAGGCTTTCTTCGGTGTAGGGCAGCGGCAGCAAGTCATGCAACTGGTGCGCGTTGCCACGACTCCAGCACAGGTGATCGGAAATCCACGCCGGCCGGATGCGCTCGGAGAGCTGCTTGAGTTGTTTCAGGTAATCGGTATCGAGGGCATGGGGCCCGCCGATAGACAGGGACACGCCATGCATCACCAGGGGATAACGCTCGGCTATCGCATCCAGGTAGTACAAGGCCTTGCCGCCCTGCACCAGATAATTCTCGGAGATCACTTCGAACCAATCCACGGCCGGCGATTGTTCAAGGATCTGCTGGTAGTACTCGCTGCGTAAACCCAGGCCGTAACCCAGACTCGGAAGGGAAGCGGACATAAAAACACTCCTGGGGAAAGTGTCCGCAGCGGAGGGGGGCCCGCTGCGGTTGCACTCGGTTGTCGGTTATTCGCCGACTTTGCCGCCTTTCTGATCGCACATCGCCTTGCTCATCGACAGGAAGCCCTGGCCTTTGCAAGAACCCATGCCTTTGCAGGCGTGGTCTTTGGTTTTGCAGTCGTTCTGGCCTTTGCAGGCGTTGACGCCATAGCAATGGACCTGGGCGTCTGCTGCCTGTACCTGAGTGGCAACACCGGCAAACATGCCAGCAGCGGCGATAGCGAGGGCGGCACCAGCAGCAGCGGATTTGATGTTCATTGTGTATTCCTCATGATCGGTAGTGGAGCCGGTCTGAACGGATTGTTCAGTCTCGACATAGCACTAGAGTGAGGTCCCCCCATGGCGTTACAGCGCGACTGAAAAATTTATTCTTCGAGTTTCAATAGCGGCTCCTGGAACCGCAACAGACGCCCCGCATTGCCCAGCACCAGCAGCGTACTGAGGTTGTGCAGCACCGCCGCAATCATCGCTCCCGCCGCGCCCAGCCAGCCAAATGCGGCGAACACCACGATCGCCAGCGTCCAGCCCAGACCGATGATCACGTTAACCTGCAACGTGTGCCGGCACTGGCGACTCAAGCGCACACAGGTGCCCAGGCGCCGCAGGTCGCTGCCGATCAGCACCACGTCCGCCGATGCCAACGCGATATCCGCCCCGCCCGCGCCCATCGCCACACCGACCACACCCGCCTTGAGCGCCAACGAATCGTTGATCCCGTCGCCCACCACCATCGGCCGGAAACCGCTGCCGATTTCCCCCAGCACGCGATTGAGTTTGTCCTCCGGCAAAGCCTGGGCTTCGACGTCGCTGATGCCCACTTCCAACGCCAGGCTGTCGGCCACGCTCTGGCGGTCGCCGGTCAGTAGCAGTTGGCGCCCCAGGCCCAATTCACGCAGCTCTTTCATCGCCTGGCGCGCTTCAGGTTTCACGCTGTCCGCCAGCAACAGCCAGGCAAGGAACTGCCCGTTCAACGCAAGCCCGGCAATCGGGCCGTCGTGATTGGGGACCGCCGTGGTCGTGATGCCCAGTTGCTCAAACAATTCCGGCCGGCCGAGGGCGGCTTCGCCCTGCCCGGTCTGGGCGACCACACCGAGGCCCTGGCGCTCGCGAATATCCGACAACACCAGCATTTGTTCCTGAGTCGCCAGCCCCGCCAATGCCCGGCTGACCGGGTGGCTGCTGGCCGAGCCGAGGCTGGCCGCCAGATTGAGCAGTGCTTGCCGATCCGGCTCACGGGTGTCGATGGACTGCAAACGCAGGGTGCCAAACGTCAGGGTGCCGGTCTTGTCGACCACCAGGGACGTCAGGTCCGCCAGCTCTTCGAGAAACGCCGAGCTGCGAATCAGAATGCCGTGACGCGCCGCCACCGCAATGCCCGCAATCGCCGTGGCCGGCGCCGACAACACCAAAGCACACGGGCACGCCGCCACCAGCACCGCGAGCATCGCCTGGGCGTCATTGGTGACAAACCAGGTGACCGCCGCCAGCAACAGCACCAGCACCATGTAGCTGCCGGCGTAGCGCTCCAGCAATCGGGTGATCGGCGGCTTCGAACGTTCGGCGCTCTGCATCAGGGCGATGACTTTGCCCAGCGTCGACTCATTGCCGGTGCGGGTCACTTCCAGGCGCAGCAAACCGTCGAGGTTGATCGCGCCACCAAACACCTGCACGCCGACACTCGCTTCCAGCGGCACCGATTCACCGGTAATCGGCGCGGTGTCGAGGCTGGCCTGGCCCGACAGCACCACGCCGTCGGCGGGCACGCGGTCACCGGCACGCACTTCGACGATATCGCCGGTCTTCAGGATGCCGTTGTCCACTTCCAGGATCGTCCCGTCCGCCTGCACCAACCGTGCGTGGCTACGGGTCAGCTTGCCCAGGGCATGAATCGCTTCCTGGGAGCCGATGACGCTGCGCTCTTCCAGCACATGGCCGAAGATCATGATGATCGGCAGCAGCGCGGCGGTCAGCAGGTCACCGGTAGCCCAGGCGCCGAGCATCGCCAGCGCAATGAGTTGGTCGGTGATGCCATGCAAACTTGGATACCGCAGGCTGTACCAGGCCGAGCGCATCACGGGCACGGCCACCAGCAATGAGGCGACGCCCAACAGCAGTTGGCTCACGCCGGTCTGGTCCGGCGCCAGCCAGCGCCATACCAGGCCCAGGCTGAGCAGGCCCAGGGCGAGCATCGCCAGGGTCAGTTGCCGGGCGGCGCTGCGTTGTTCGGCCGACGAGAGCATCGGGGCTGCGTGGGCGGTCATTGTTCGGCTCCCTGAATGATCAGGCGGGAATCGTCTTTAGGGTCAACCGTGGTCACGGAGCCGGCCTGCCCGAGAATCTTCGGCAGGCGTTCGCGGTAGAGGCGCAGCAACAGGCCTGGGTCTTGGACCTGGGCCAGGCTGGCGACGGTAGCGGTTTGCGCCTGGGCGTTGGACAGCCGTTCGCTGGCCTGGGCGTGAGCCACTTGCACGGCGCGGTCGGCGTCCTGGTTGGCGGTCTGGGTAAGTTTTTCGGCGTCGGTGCGCGCATTGGCCACCGCCTTGTCGGCTTGCTGGCTGGCGGTCAGCACTGCGTTGAAGGCATTGACCGCCGGGCCCGGCAAGCTCGATTGCACGTCGACCCGGGTGACTTCGATGCCCAGGCCAAGGCCGGTGGACGCCAGGTCAGCCAGGCGTTGATTGATGCCGCGCACCAGGTCGCCACGCAGCCGTTCGCGGCGTTCGGCGGCCTGGTTGTCGGCGCCGATCAACTCGGGGCGCGCCACCAGAATCGTATCCAGATCCCGCGCCGCAGTCAGCACCACGGCGCTGCGAGTGACCAGTCGATCCAGCGCGGGTAGCACGTGATCGCCCTGCAACACAAACGCGTAGGGCTCGGTGACCTTGTAGAAGACCCGCACATCCAGTTGCACCACGCCGGCATCGCCGGTCAGCAGGTAACCGGAGCCGGCCAGGGCATCGCTCAGCGGTGTGGCAAAACTGGCCACGCGATCGGCTTGGGTGGCCGCATCGGAACGCAGCAGGTTTTCCACCCGGCGCTCAATCACCCGGTCCGCGGCGGGCAACAGCACCACTTGCTCGAACGGACGCGGCCAGGCCAGCAGCAGCCCGGCATTCTGGATCCGGTCCAGCGCACCGAAGTGCAACACCACGGCGCGGTTCTGCGGGTCGATCTGGCGCACGTTGGAAAACGCCCACGCCAGCGCGGCCAATACCGTCACCGCATACAGCGCCAGGAACGTCAGCCGTCCAGCCTGGATCCACGGGCTGTCGAGGCTTTCCCGCTCACTCATGGCTGGACATCCTTCGGCCCATCCACCAGCGCGCGGAAAGGCGCGGCGTCGGTGCGCAGGATGATCTTGGTGCCCGGCGTGACCACTGTGCCAAGGGTGTCGAGGGAACGCAGCAGGTTGTACAACTGCGGATTGCCGGCGTAGGCATGGCCATAAATCTGCGCGGCTTCGACCCGGGATTGCGCTTCGATGTCGGCGGCTTTCACCGTGGCGTCGGCCTGGACGATCCGCGCATCACGCTCGGCGGCCGAACGAATCTGCGCCGCTTCACGCTTGCCCACGGCGGTTCGTTCCGTGGCGATGGTCTCGCGCTCGGCGCGCATGCGGTCGACGGTGGCGGCCAGGGTCACCGACGGCAAGGTCAGCCGCTCAACGCCCACCTGCACCACACGCACGCCATAGGTGGTGAGCAATTGTTGATCAATCTGCTGGCGCAACTGCGCTTCAAAATCGGCAATGCGCACCTGGCTGGCATCGGTGTTCACCAGGTTGGCCAGGTCGAAACTGGCGGCGGTGGTTTCCAGCGCCGAGCCGACAAAGGTGCGAATCTGCCGCGCCGCTTCATCCGGCTGGTTCTGCACCGCGCGCATAAAGCGCTGCACATTGTCGGGGTCGCCCTGCACCTGCCAGGCCACGTAGGCCTGCACGATGATCCGCAGGCCATCGCGGGTGCCCACATCCTGCAAACCGCTGGAGGTGGTGCGCAGGCGCAGGTCCACCGGAATCGCCGCCTCGAACGGCGCCGGCCAGCGCCATCCCAGGCCCGGCTCCAGCAATACCCGCGACGGGTTGCCGAAGCGGGTAATCACCGTGGCTTCACCGGAACGCACCTGCACCAGGCTCGCCGCGGCGACCGCGAACAGCACCAGCAATACCGCCCAGCCCATACGCCGCCAGGGGAACGGGCCGGCTTCGTGTTCATCGCCATGATGGTGATGATGGTGGCCGTGGTGGTGACCATGGCCTGCGTGATCGTGAGAATGAGCGCTCAACAGATGAACTCCTTATTGAACGGCTTTACGCGGCACCGCAGGGTCGGCCGGTAAGGTAAAGGAACGCAGATCGATGGTCGGTGCGCCACTGGCGCCCAGGCGATGATCAAGAATGAGTAACTTGGCGTGAGCCAGGCCCTGGCTCAGTTGGCTCAGGTACTGCTCCAGCACGAACGCCTGGCCGGCTTGTTGATAGGCCTTTTGTTCGGCGCTGAAGCGCAGGTCCGCCGCTTGGGCGCCGGCGCTGACTTCATGGGCCGTGGCCTGGGCCTGGTCGCGGGCGGTACTGGCTTGCAGCAACGCCTGGTTGGTCTGCTCACTGGCAGCGCCGCGCTCCCGGGAAATCAGCGCCTGGGCGCCGATCTGCGCAGCTTGCACCGCGTGGTAGGCATTCGCCGCACCGGAGGGCGGGTGAATGGCTTCCACCACGGTGGCGAGAATTTCCACGCCGCTGTCGAGTGTCTTCAGGTCCGCTTGCACTGCCTTGCCAATTTCATCGGCGAGGCTGTTGCGTTCTTCACCCAGCAATTCATCGAGGGTTCGCGAGGCAAACTCGTGCACCAGGATGCGGCTGGCGGTGCTGCGGATCAGCGTGGGCACATCGGCGCTGTTATAGGTGGCGGCGAGTGCGGCCTGGTCGGTCAAGCCGATGCGGTACACGAAGCGCACGTCCATATTGACGATCTGGAAGCTCTGCTTGTCGCCGCTGCTGCTGGCGATCACCTGGGATTTGTCATTTACATGGCTGGCGTCCCACAGGCGATTGGCGATCAGCGGCGCCGGGCCCTCGGCCGGAGCGACGTCGGTGTTTGCCGCTTCGCCAACGCTGGTGGCCAGCTCATGGACCACGCCGTTTTCCACGTTCAGTACGCGACCCAGCGGCCACGGCAAACCGGCATGCAGGCCAGGCCCGAAGACCTCCACCGGCTTGCCAAAGCGTTCATAGATCCCACGGCTTTGCAGGGCGACTTCATGCACGCCGGTCAGCAACCAGCCTACGGCCAGCACCACCACCAGCACTGGCAGGAATGCCCGGCGCATATAGGTGAAGGCCCAGATCTGCCGCAGGTCGATGCCGAAACGGTTGTGCAGTTCGTGCTGCAAGGCGAGCAACGGTTGCGGCGGCCAGCGCAGCATCCCGGCGATAAAACTTTGCGCCATCAGGCGCGGTTCAAGCCGCTCCTGGCGCGGGCTGAACAGCGACAGCAGGCCTCTTAGCAGAAACTCCAGCGCCACCAGGGCCGGCAACAGGCCGACCAACACGGCCAGGCGCAAGGGCCACACGGACTCTTCACCGGCAAACAGCAGACAAATCGCACTGATCACCAGGCAGATAATCGCCACCCGGCTCAGTTGCGCCAGTTGCACCGCTTCCGGCCATTGGGCGGTGCTTTCCTGGGCCATGCGCCGTTCAAACACCAGCAAGCCGAACGCCAGTGCCAAGGCAATGGCGGCGCCGACACTGGCAGCCTGGCCCAGCGCCGCGGCGGGCAAGGTCAGGCTCCAGAATTCCAGAACGCTGAAGAATGCCAGCAACGACCAGCCGCACAGCCAGAACACCGGTGCGCCAATCTGCACCAGCAAGCCGTTACCGACGCGACCGAACTGCCGGTTAAGCCAGCCAGGCTCTTCTTGTGGCAGCGGCGGTTCGATCAGCCGTGCAGCCGGCTCCTCCAGCGCCATGGCCCGCCAATCCGCGACCCACCACGCCGATTGCAAGCCAGCCACCAGCACCAGCAACGCCGAGGCGCAGTTGATCAGCACCACCGGCCAGATCGACAGCGGGGCAAACAGCGCCACAAACAGCGCCAGCATCCAGCCGCCGACCGCCAGCACCGTCAGGCCAATGCCGGCCTGCCTTAACCGGCGGGCATGAAACAACCCCTGCTGAAAACGCGGCAGCCCTTCAATGGCCACGTCATCAGCATCTAGATCCACTCGCATCCCCAAACGCCCACCCAGAAACAATTGGTTACCCTATAACGCGGGGCGTGAAATTTTTGTTTGGTTTCACACAGATAGTGACGAAAGCCCTAGAAACACGAGCCATCACTGGTTTCAGCGGTGATAAATCGGCACACTCCCCAGAGTTTTTCGCGGGCTTACGGACAAGGAAGCGTCACTCCCCATGATTTCGATCTATCAGCTTAAACCGCGTTTTCAGAACCTGCTGCGCCCGCTGGTGCAGCGCCTCTACGACAACGGCACCACCGCCAACCAGATCACCGTGCTGGCCGGGGTGGTTTCCCTGCTGGTGGGATTGCTGATTGCCGGCTTCGCACAACATGTGTGGCTGTTTGCGCTGATCCCGCTGTGGATGATCCTGCGCATGGCCCTCAATGCCATCGACGGCATGCTCGCCCGGGAGTTCGGCCAGCAGTCGCGACTCGGCGCCTACCTCAATGAACTGTGTGACGTGATCGCCGACAGCGCACTGATCCTGCCGTTTGCGCTGATCCCCGAGGTCAGCCTGGCGCCGGTATTGCTGGTGACGCTGCTGGCGGTGTTCAGCGAATACGCCGGCGTGCTCGGGCCGATGGTCGGGGCCTCGCGGCGCTACGACGGCCCGATGGGCAAGAGCGATCGGGCATTTGTGCTCGGGGTGCTGGCCACCGGCGTAGCGCTGGGTTGGCTGGGTGCCGGTTGGGTCGAAGCGGTGATGTGGCTGGTCGCCGCCTTGCTGGCCTACACCCTGGTCAACCGCGTGCGCCAAGGCTTGAAAGAAGAAACGAACACCTCCCCTTCTGCATAAGGATTTTGCGATGCGTGAACAGCAAGAGCACACCTTCAGCACCCATGACGGGGTGGAGCTTTTCTACCGTCATTGGCCCGCCACCGCACCCGCGGGCTTTGCGCCGCGCAAGGCGATCTTGCTGTTCCATCGCGGCCACGAGCATTCCGGTCGTATCGCCCACCTGGTGGAAGAGCTGAACCTGCCGGAGTTCGACTTCTTCGCCTGGGACGCCCGTGGCCACGGCCAATCCCCCGGCGCGCGCGGCGACAGCCCGAGCTTCGCCACCAGTGCGCGGGACGTGCAGACTTTCGTTGACCATATCCGCAGCGCCTACAACATCGAGGAAGAACACCTCGCAGTGATCGCCCAAAGCGTCGGCGCGGTGATCGCGGCCACCTGGGTGCACGACTACGCGCCGAAGATTCGCTCGCTGGTACTCGCCTCCCCCGCATTCAAGGTCAAACTCTACGTGCCCTTCGCCCGGCCGGGCCTGGCGTTGATGCGCAAGTTTCGCGGCAACTTTTTCGTCAACAGCTACGTCAAGGCCAAGTTCCTGAGCCATGACCCGGAGCGCGTGGCGTCCTACGACAGTGATCCGCTGATCACCAAAGCCATCTCGGTGAATGTACTGTTGGGCCTGTACGAAGCGGCCGACAGGGTTGTAGCCGATGCCCAGGCAATTCAGGTACCGACCCAACTGCTGATCTCCGGCTCGGACTTTGTGGTGCACCGCAAACCCCAGCAGCAGTTTTTCGACCGCCTCGGCAGCTTGAAGAAAGAGCTGCACATCCTCCCCGGCTTCTTCCACGACACCCTCGGTGAACGTGACCGCGCCGTGGCCTTGAGCAGCGCCCGGCGCTTTATCCTGCAGAACTTCGAACACCCGCTGGACCGCGCCTCCTTGCTGGATGCCGACAGGATTGGCCTGACCTGCGCCGAATCCGAATCCCTCGCCGCGCCGTTGCCACGCAACTCCCTGCGCGACCTGTACTGGCGCATGACCCGCGCCAGCATGGGCCTGGGCAGCAAACTGTCGGATGGCGTGAAGCTCGGTTTCGACACCGGCTTCGACTCCGGCAGCACCCTGGACTACGTGTACCGCAACAAACCCACCGGCAAAGGCGGGCTGGGGCGGATGATCGACACCAATTACCTGAACTCCATCGGCTGGCGCGGTATTCGTCAGCGCAAGTTGAACGTGGAAGAGCTGCTGCGCCTGGCGATGGCCAAACTGCGGGACGAGCAGCGGGAAGTGCGCATCGTCGACATCGCCGCCGGGCATGGTCGGTACATTCTGGAAGCCTTGCAGGGCGTTTCGCCGTTGCCGGAATCGATCCTGCTGCGGGACTACAGCGATATCAACGTGCGCGACGGTGGCGCGCTGATTCGTGAAAAAGGGCTGGGGGATATCGCCCAGTTCGTCAAAGGCGATGCGTTTGACCGGGCGGACCTTGCGGCGCTGGAACCCAAGCCGACGCTGGCGGTGGTGTCCGGGCTATATGAACTGTTCGCGGATAACGCGATGGTCGGTGGCTCGCTCGCGGGCTTGGCCGAAGCCGTGGAGCCCGGTGGTTATCTGGTGTACACCGGCCAACCGTGGCATCCGCAACTGGAACTGATCGCCCGCGCCCTCACCAGCCACCGCCAGGGCCAGGCCTGGGTAATGCGCCGGCGCAGCCAGGCGGAAATGGATCAACTGGTGGCAGCCGCCGGTTTCCGCAAGATCACCCAACGCGTGGATGAGTGGGGGATTTTCAGCGTGTCCCTGGCACAGCGAGTCTGACCCATGCGTGAACCGGGCCTGTTGAAACCGGCGGTGCTGTGGCTGCTGCTGTTGGCGCCGCTGTTTTTCAGCACCTACGGCTTTGCCACGTGGGTCACCAGCCAGCGCAGCGACGTGGGCACGATGGTGTTCGGCTGGGAAACCCATATCCCGTTCTGGGCCTGGACCATCGTGCCCTACTGGTCGATCGACCTGCTCTACGGTTTCTCCCTGCTACTGCCAAGCACCCGCCATGAACTGAAACAACATGCCTTGCGCCTGCTGACGGCCCAAGTGATTGCCGTCACCTGCTTCCTGATCTGGCCCTTGCGTTTCACCTTCGAAAGACCGGAGCTGGACGGCGTGTTTGGCTGGCTGTTTGCGGTACTCGCCGGGTTCGACAAGCCGTTCAACCAGGCGCCGTCGTTGCACATCGCGCTGCTGGTGGTGCTGTGGATAATGTACCAGCGGCATAGCCGGGGCCTGTGGCGTTGGCTGGTGCAGGGCTGGTTCGCGTTGATCGGCCTTTCGGTGCTGACCACTTATCAACATCACTTTATTGACTTACCCACAGGCGCCCTCGCCGGCTGGCTGTGCGTGTGGCTATGGCCGCTGGAACATCCGAGCCCGCTGCTGAATGCCCAGCTGACCAGGGACCGCCAGCGTTGGCGCCTGGGGCTGCGCTATGGCTTCGGGTCGCTGGTGTGTTTGATCCTGGCGCTTTCCCTTGGCGGCGGCTGGTTGTGGCTGCTTTGGCCGGCGGTATCCCTTGGCTTGATGAAGGCGAATTACCTGGTACTGGGCGTTTCGGGATTTCAGAAACGCGCCGACGGACGACTCACTCCGGCGGCGCGCTGGTTGTTGGCGCCTTATCTGGTGGCCGCCTGGATCAATTCCCGCCTGTGGACACGTAGACATCCACAGCCCGATCAGGTTGTGGATAACGTTTGGCTGGGGCGAATTCCCACCAGCGGTGAGCTGGGATCATTCAAGGCGGTGGTCGATCTGTGCGCCGAATTGCCGATTAATCCACAGGGTCGCGCCTACTACAGCCTGCCAGTGCTCGACCTGACGGCGCCCACTGCAGCGCAATGCGTGGAGGCCGCCCAAGCGATAGAGCGGCTACGCTCAGCCGGACCCTTGCTGGTGTGCTGCGCCCTCGGTTACTCACGCAGCGCCACCGCCGTGGCTGCATGGCTGCTACATACCGGGCGCGCAGGCAATGTCGACGAGGCGGTGGCTATTATTCGTACAGCACGCCCACGTGTGGTCCTGCATTCCGCGCACCGTGAAGCCCTGGAGGGTTTAGCCCATGCCCGCTGATATGGAATTACAGGTCGTCGCCAGCCTGCTGCGGCGGGGCCGTTCCCTGGATCAGTTATCCACAGGCCTGACCTTGCTCGGCGTACTGTTCGGCCTCGCTCAGCTGCTGATGGCCAGCATCACGCCGGTCTGCCTGATCCTCAGCCTGTGGATGATTGTGCTCGGGCTGCTGGAAAAATACTGGGCGCTGCGGGTGGCCTTCGACGCCGACCTGTTCGCCCTGCTCGCCCGCGACACCGACCGCACGCCCGACTTCGACCAGGCCATGCAAACCCTTGGCCTGCAATCCGCCAAACGCGCAGGCCGCCCCTGGACCGAGCGCCGTCGCGGCGCCCTGAAACTGTTGCGCAAGCAAGCCTACCTGCTGGCGGCGCAAGTGCTGCTGACCGTGGCCGTCATCCTGGCCAGCCCCTGGCTGCCCTTCGCCGGATAAGGAATCCCCATGTTCGAACCCGTGGTCGCCACCCTGATTACCTCCATGGCCCGCACCGTCACCGGCGCCCGCAGCCTGTGGCTTGGCTGCGCGCCGGTGCCGGTGCAACGCATCTACTACGCCAACCACAGCAGCCACGGCGATTTCGTGCTGCTGTGGGCCTCGTTGCCGCAGAACCTGCGTAAATTCACCCGCCCGGTGGCCGGCAGCGACTACTGGAACACCAGCGCCCTGCGCCGCTACATCATCAACCGGGTGTTCAACGGCGTGCTGATCGACCGCGAGCGCAAGGACCCTGTGGATAACCCCCTGGCGCCGATGCTTCAGGCCCTGGAAAACGGCGACTCGCTGATCATCTTTCCCGAGGGCACGCGCAACCTGGAAGACGGCCTGTTGCCGTTCAAAAGCGGGCTGTATCACCTGGCCAAGAGTTATCCACAAGCCGAATTGATCCCGGTGTGGATCGCCAACCTCAACCGGGTCATGCCCAAGGGCCGTGTGCTGCCGCTGCCCTTGCTGTGCACCACCAGCTTCGGCGCACCGCTGCAACTGGAGGACGGCGAAGACAAGGCGCTGTTCCTCGCCCGCACCCGCGACGCCTTGCTCGCCCTTGCCCCGGAGCATTCCTGAGATGAATAGCCAAACCCTGATGTTGTTCGGCGGGATCGGCGCGATCCTCGTGCTCGCCTCGCTGATCGGCCTGATCCTCAAACTGCGCACCCGTGGCACACCCAACGCGGTGATCGACAACCTCAACGCCCGCATCAATGCGTGGTGGGTGATGGTGGTGGTGATTGGCATTGCGTTCTGGCTCGGCACCGGCGCGGTGATCCTGCTGTTTTACGCCGTGTCGTTCTATGCGCTGCGGGAATTCCTCACGCTCACACCCACCCGGCGCAGCGATTACCCGGCGCTGGTGGCGGCCTTCTACCTGGCGCTGCCACTGCAATACCTGCTGATCTACTTCGACTGGTACGGGCTGTTCTCGATCTTCATCCCGGTGTACGTGTTCCTGCTGTTGCCGATCCTCGCGTCACTGGGCGGCGACAGTACGCACTTCCTGGAACGGGCATCGAAGGTGCAATGGGGGCTGATGATCGCGGTGTTCTGTGTGTCCTTCGTGCCGGCGCTGCTGACCCTGGATATCGTCGGCTACGAAGGCCGCAACCTGCTGCTGATTGCCTACCTGGTGATCGTGGTGCAACTGTCGGACGTGTTGCAGTACGTGTGCGGGAAGCTGTTCGGCAAACACAAGATCGCGCCCAACCTGTCGCCATCGAAAACCGTGGAAGGGTTTGTCGGCGGGATTCTGCTGTCATCCCTGATCGGCGCGGCGCTGTGGTGGACCACGCCGTTCAATCCCTGGCAGTCGTTCCTGATTGCACTGTTGATCAACCTGCTGGGATTTGCGGGCGGGATCGTGATGTCAGCGATCAAGCGCGACCGCGGCGTGAAAGATTGGGGGCACATGATCGAAGGGCACGGCGGGATGCTGGATCGGCTGGATTCAGTGTGTTTTGCCGCGCCGATCTTCTTTCATCTCGTGCGCTACTGGTGGACCTGACGACCACCTCCCTCCCCAAATCCACACAACCCCAGTGGCGAGGGAGCTTGCTCCCGCTGGAGTGCGCAGCGCTCCCAAGATTTTGGGGCCGCTACGCAGCCCAGCGGGAGCAAGCTCCCTCGCCACAACAAGCGTCCTTATCTGATCGTTCCCACGCTCTGCGTGGGAATGCATCCGGTGACGCTCCGCGTCACGACTTTAAAGCGGACGCGGAGCGTCCAGGGCGGCATTCCCACGCGGAGCGTAGGAACGATCTAGCCGGGAAGGTGACTCAGCGGCAATGCCCCGGGCGTCTTCACCGTCTGAATCGCGAAGTTACTGCGGATATCACTCACCCCCGGCAACTTCAACAAGCTCCCGGTCAGGAACCGTTCATACCCGCGCAAGTCCGGCACCACCACTTGCAGCAGGAAATCCGACTCCCCCGACACCAGAAACGCCGAAATCACCTGGGGCAGCGCCGTCACCGCCAACCGAAACGCCTCCGCCTGTTCGTCGTTATGCCGCTCCACTTTCACCCCGACAAACACCGTCAGCCCCAACCCGACTTCATCCCGGTCCAGGCTTGCCTGGTAACCACGAATCACCCCGGCCTCTTCCAGCAGCCGCACACGCCGCAAGCAGGGCGAGGCCGACAGGCCAATCTCGTCCGCCAATTGCACGTTGCTCAGCCGGCCATCCCGTTGCAGGGCTTCAAGAATCTTGCGGTCAAATGCGTCCAGCTTCAGATTTGGCATAAGTGAAATGTTTCGCCCGAAAAAAGTGGCAGATTGTGCCAAGACTAGACGCTTTTCCATCTGACTACGCAAGCACCTGCCCCGGCCTTCGCCCCTAAAATTGCCCTACGAATCACCTACCGCAAGGGGCAGGCACATGGCAGAACTCTGGTTGTTTTTAGTCGCGTTGGCAGTGGTGTACCTGCTGCCCGGCCCGGACATGATCCTGCTGCTGCAAACCGGCGCCCGCCAGGGCAAGGCGATGGCACTGGCAACCGCAGGCGGCTTGGGCCTGGCGCGAGCCTGCCACGTGGCGCTGGCGGGGATGGGCCTGGCGACCCTGTTCAAGGTCGCACCCTGGACCTTCGATGTGGTGCGCCTGGGCGGTGCGGCGTATCTGCTGTGGATCGGCGTGCAGTGCCTGCGCTCAAACCTGCTGCCCAACCTGAACGCCGAGCACAGCACGACGCCGGCGCATGCCTGGCGCGAAGCCTTCCAGCGGGGTTTGCTGACCAACCTGCTCAACCCCAAGGCGCTGCTGTTCTGCTCCGTGCTGCTGCCGCAATTCATTGATCCACATGGCGCATCGGTGACTGCGCAGTTTGGGCTGCTGGGGGCGATTCTGGTGGCGGTCGGCCTGGGATTCGACAGTTGCTATGGATTGGCCGGCGCAAGAATCGGCCGCTGGCTTGAACGCAGCCCGTCCGCCCAGCGCCTTCAGCAATGGCTGTTTGGCAGTCTTTTGATCGGTTTTGCGATACGCCTCACCTTCGTACAGCAAGCCTGAGCTTTGCGGCGCATTTGCCGTCATCTTTTGTATCAAAGAGACGTGTAAGATACGCGACACATTGCCAGGGATGCTCACCATGTTTGATTCGTTAAAAGCGACCAGCCGCCGTTTTTTCGGGGCCTTGATCTCAGTGGTGAGTGTCCTGTTCAGCGCCGTTCGATGGCTGGCGCGCAGCCTGTTCGGCCAGTGGCAGCCGCCGCGCTGGCTGCAAGCCACAGGCAACGGCCTGGTCAACGTCGGCCACAAGGCCCGGGCTTATCCGCGCCAGGCTGCGGGCGGCGCGCTGGCCCTGGTACTGGTGCTGGCCGCGGGCTTTTACGGCTGGCACTGGTATTCCCACCTGCCACAGCCCCACACCGTGGGTTATTCGCTGCACAAGCCCAACCTGACGGATTACACCCAGCCGCAGCCGGTTGTGGATAACTTGCAGGTGCGCTTCGCCGAATCCGTGGCCCCGCTGGCGGCCATCGGCAAGCCGGTCACCGAAGGCATCACCCTCAAGCCTGCCATCGCCGGCGCCTGGCGCTGGGCGGATGACCGCAGCCTGGTGTTCACCCCGGAAAAAGACTGGCCCGTCGACGCCCACTACACCATCGACCTGGCCAAGAAAACCCTGTTGGCCGACGGCGTACTGCTCAGCCAATACACCAGCCAATTCTCCACCCAGCCGTTCCGCGCCACCTTGACGCAAAACGAGCTGTACCAGGACCCGAGCAACCCGACGCAGAAACAGCTGGTAGCGACCTTCCACTTTTCCCACCCGGTAGACGAAGACAGCGTACGCAAACGTGCCTCGGTCGCCCTCGGAAAAGGCTTGGCCTACCGCGACGCGCAACTGCCCAATCGACCGGAAATCACCTTCGACGAACACAAGCTCAACGCCTTTGTGCGCTCTGCCGCCCTGGCCACCCCACTGGAAAGCACCCCGGTCAGCGCCAAGCTCGATGAAGGCCTCAAGGCCCGTGATGGCGGCAATCCCAGCTCGGCGCCGCTGGTGGCCGAAGTCACCGTGCCCGGCCGCTATCGCCTGACCTTTACCGGCGCCGAAGTCAGCTTTGTCGACAACGAGCGCGGCGAACCCGAGCCGGTGTTGATGTTCAGCAGTTCCAGCGCCGTGGCCGACGAGACCATCGCCAACAAGGTGCAGGCCTGGATGCTGCCGGAAAAAGCCGAGGACGATACCCGCCCCTGGAACCTGCAAGACATCGACGACAAACTGCTGGCCAGCAGCACCAAGGTCAAGCTGACCCACGTGCCGAGCGTCGAACCGCTGAACACCCTGCACGCCTTCAAGTTCAAGGCCCCGCCGGGCCGCGCCCTGTATGTGCGGGTGCCGGCCAACCTGGAAGCCATCGGCGGCTACTTGGCGAAAAATCCGACAGCCTCTCTCGTGAGCATGCCGGCTTATCCACGCACGCTGCAGTTCCTGTCCGACGGCGCCCTGCTCAGCCTCACCGGCGAAAAACGCCTGGGCTTCATGGCCCGTGGCGTACCCGGCGCCCATGTGGAAATCGCGCGCCTGCTGCCCAACCAGTTGCAACACCTGGTGGACCAGAGCAGCGGTAGCTTTGCCCGACCGAATTTTGCCAATGACTACTTCGACCGGATGGTGGAGCGTCAGAGCCTGGACATTCCGCTGTCGGCTGGCGACCCGTCGAAAACCGTCTACGACAACGTCGACCTGAGCAACTACCTCACGGCCAACGGCGGCCGCCGGGGGATTTTTGTGCTCAAGCTGAGCCCGCAGGACGACCCGGCTGATCGCACCTTCGACTACTCGCGCAACACCACCAGCGACCTGCGTTTCATCGTGGTCACCGACTTGGGCATCATCGCCAAGCGCTCCAGCGATGGCAGCCACGATGTGTACGTGCAGTCCATCGGCAACGGCTCGCCGGTGTCCGACGCCCAGGTCGATATCATCGGCCGCAACGGTTTGCCGGTCGCCAGCGGCCATACCGGCGCCGAAGGTCACGCGCACTTCGCCAAGCTGGATGAATTGCGCCGTGAGAAAACGCCGTTGATGTATGTGGTCAGTCGCGGCAATGACCAATCCTTCCTGCCGATTGCCCGTCAGTCGCAACAGCTGGATTTGTCACGCTTTGATGTAGGCGGCCTGGAAGAGGACGGTGCGATCAATCGCCTCAGCGCCTACCTGTTTACCGATCGCGGCCTGTACCGGCCCGGCGAGACCGCGCACCTGGGCATGATCGTGCGCAGCGGCGACTGGAAAGGCGCCCTGCAAGGCCTGCCGGTTGAGTTGCAGATCACCGACCCCCGTGGCCTTGAGGTGATTCGCCAGCCGTTGAAACTGTCGGCCAGCGGTTTTGAAACCTTCGATTTCCCAAGCAGCGAAGTAGCCCCATCCGGCGATTACACCGCGACCCTGCAACTGATCGGTGAGAAGCAGCGTCGTACCGACCTGGGCAGCGTCAGCTTCAAGGTCCGCGACTTTGAACCGGACCGGATGAAAGTCAGCCTGAGCCTGCACGATACACCGGTGCTGGGCTGGATCTCGCCGGACCAGGTGGTGGCCAAGGTCACCGCGATGCACTTGTTCGGCGCTCCGGCGGCGGGTCGTCGCGTCACGGCGAAAATGTCTCTGAGCCCGACGCTCGCGGCCTTTGATCGCTACCCGGATTACCGCTTCCGCCTGAATGACTCGCTGGAAGAAGCCAGCTCCGAAGACCTGGCCGAAACCACCGTCGACGACAATGGCCAGGCGGTGCTGGACCTGAACCTGCAACGCTTCGCCAACAGCACCTATCGCCTGCAAGTGATGACCCAGGTGTACGAAGCCGAAGGCGGTCGCAACGTCGCCGCACAAAGCGCATTGCTAGTGTCGGCGGCGCCGTACCTGGTGGGTGTGAAGAGCAAGGATTCGCTGTCTTTCGTCGCCAAGGACGCCCCGCGTGAAGTGCAATGGCTGGCCGTGGCGCCAGACCTTACGCCAGTCGCAGTCGACGGCCTGACCAGTGAAGTGGTCGAGCACCGCTACGTCTCGGTGCTGGTGAAGCAATCCAACGGCACCTACAAATACGAGTCGCGCATCAAGAACATCAGCCAGCCGGCCTCGCCGCTGGTGATGACCAAGGACGGCGCCAAGCAAACCCTGAACACCGGCACCCCGGGCGATTTCACCCTGCAACTCAAGGACGCCAACGGCAACCTGCTGAACCAGATCGACTACAGCGTCGCCGGCCGGGGCAACACCTCGCGCTCCCTGGAGCGCAACGCCGAACTGCAACTGCGCCTGGATAAACGCAGCTACGCCACCGGTGATGAGATCGCCATCAGCATTCGCGCGCCGTACACCGGCGCCGGGTTGATCACCATCGAGCGGGACAAGGTCTACACCCAGCAGTGGTTCAAGGCCGACAGCACCAACAGTGTGCAACACATCCGCGTTCCTGCGGGGCTTGAGGGCAATGCCTACGTCAACGTGCAGTTCGTACGGGACATTGGTTCGTCCGAGGTCTACATGAGCCCGCTGTCCTACGGCGTAGTGCCGTTCAGCATCAACCTCGACGCGCGGCGCATGGCGCTGAAAGTCGAAGGCCCGGCGAAGATCGAGCCGGGGCAGACCCTGGATATCAAGGTCAACGCCGACCGCCCTGGCCGCGCAGTGGTCTACGCGGTGGACGAAGGCATCCTGCAAGTGGCGCGCTACCAGACGCCGGACCCGTTGGGCTTCTTCTTCCAGAAGCGGGCGCTGGAGGTCGGTACCAGTCAGATTCTTGACCTGATTCTGCCTGAATTCAGCCGCCTGCTCAGTGGGGCAGCGCCGGGTGGCGATACGGAAGGCGCCCTGGCCAACCACCTCAACCCGTTCAAGCGTAAACATCAGCCACCTGTGGCCTGGTGGTCTGGCCTGGTGGACTTGCCGGCCGGTGAAACCGTGCTGCATTACCAGGTTCCGGACAGCTTCAATGGCAAGCTGCACCTGTTTGCGGTGGCCGTGGACAGCGACAGCGTGGGCGTCAGCGAGGCCAACACCGAAGTGCGCGGGCCGCTGGTGATCACGCCGAACGTGCCGGCCTTTGTCGCACCGGGGGATGTGTTCAGCGTCAGCGCCGGGGTGTTCAGCAACCTGGACGCGGCGGCGGACGTGAAGTTTGAAGTGCAGACCAGCGATGGCCTGCAGGTGCAAGGCGACAAGGCCAGCACCCTGGCCCTGCAACCGCGCAAGGAGGGTGTCGCCGAGTTCAAGATCAAGGTAGGCGAAACCCTCGGCTCGGCCGACTTGCGCTTCGTCGCGGTGCTGCCGGATGGCAAGCGTATCCAGGTGGCGGAAACCACTTCGATCCGACCCTTGAGCGAGCATCGGGTGGCCCTGAGCCTGGGCCGTTTCGACAGCGCCAGCAAAGAGCTGAAACCGACCCGCGAGCTGTTCAGCCAGTTGCGCGATGTGCAGTTGGGCGTCGCCGCTTCGCCGCTGGTATGGGCCAACGGCCTCAAGCATTACCTGGATGACTATGGCTACGCCTGCACCGAGCAATTGGTGTCCAAGGCCATGCCGGCGTTGATCTGGGGTGGTAACGCGCCGGAGGCCGAGCAGGCCTTCAGCGGTGCGGTGCGCATGCTGCGTCAACGGCAGAACCAGGCCGGCGGTTTCGGCTTGTGGGCGGCCAACCCGGACGTGGCGCCGTATGCCAGCCTGTACGCCACCGACTTCCTGATCGAAGCCAGGGAGCGCGGGCTGCCGGTGCCGGAAGACCTGCTGCAACGTTCCAACGCGTACCTCACCGACCTGGCCAACGGCCCGAGCGAAGGCCTGTCGGAATTGCGCAACCGCGCCTACGCCAGTTACCTCCTGAGCCGTCAGGGGATTCTGGTGAGCGGCGCCTTGAGCGATATCCGCGAGCGCTACGAAAGCTACTTCAAGGACACCTGGCAGAACGACATTGGCGCGGCGTACCTGGCCGCCAGCTACAAGCTGCTCAAGCAGGATCGTCAGGCCGATACCTTGTTCCGCAAGGTGCCGTGGCTTTCCCTATCGGATAAATGGAACAGCGACGGCCTGTATTACGACCCGCTGGTACACGACGCCGAGCACCTGCATTTGCTCGCGCGGCACTTCCCGGAAATGCTCGACGATGTGCCGACAAGCCTGCTGGATAAACTCGGCAAGCGCCTCAACGAGCAACGCTACAACTCGCTGTCGGCGGCACTGTTGCTGCGGGCCCTGGACAATTACGGCCAGCGCGCCCAAAGCGACATGACCCTCAAGGCCACCGCATGGCTCAGCGACAAGCAGCAACAGTTGTTGCAGATGGCCGGCCAGCCGCCACGTGCGGCGGTGCCTGCCGGTACGCAAAAACTGCAGATGGAAAAATCCGACGGCCCGGCGGCGTTCTACATGCTGAGCGAAGCGGGCTATGACAAGGGCGCCAACCTCAAGCCGATCAACAGCGGCCTGGAAATCATCCACGAATACCTCGACCTCAAAGGCAATCCAGTCAGCAAGGTCGCGGTAGGCGATGAGTTCCTGGTGCGCCTGCGCTTGCGCGCCACCGACCGTGATCAGGTGCAACAAGTGGCGGTGGTCGACCTGCTGCCGGGCGGCGTCGAGCCTGTGTATAACTTGCCGCCGGAGCCGGAAGCGGCCAGCACCGAGGAAAGCGAAGGCGACGATTCGGAGTACGTTGAAACCGGCGAAGACACCGAAGAAGCCGACGCCTGGCAGGCGCCGATTGGCGAGACCGACTTGAGCAACTGGCAACCGGACTACGTCGACGTGCGTGATGACCGAGTGGTGTTGTACGGCACCGCGCTGCGGGATGTAGGCACCTTCGTGTACCGCGTGCGCGCCACCAACGCCGGTACCTTCAATACGCCACCGGCCTACGCCGAGGGCATGTACGAAACCACCCTGCAAGGACGCGGCAAAGTAGGCCAGCTTGAAATTACCAAGCCTTAAAAGCCTGACGCCGCTGCTGGCAGCGGCGTTGATTCTGGCGGGGCTACGGTTGTGGCCCCACGCGCCGCTGGAACAGGCAGCCACCTCCTCACGGGTGGTGCTGGCCGATGACGGTTCGCTGCTGCGCATGACCCTGGCGGCTGACGGGCAATATCGCCTGTGGCTTCCTCTGGAACGGATTTCTCCGTCACTGGTGGAGGCGTTGCTGCTCAAGGAAGACCGCAATTTCTACTGGCACCCCGGGGTCAATCCCCCGGCGTTATTGCGGGCGGCCATGGCCACCTATAGCGGCGGCCAGCGTCAGGGCGGTTCGACCCTGAGCATGCAACTGGCCAGGCGCTTGTGGGATCTCAATACTCGCCAAGTGCCCGGCAAGCTGCAGCAGATGGCCCTGGCACTGTGGCTGGAGGCGCGTTACAGCAAGCACGACATCCTTGAGGCCTACCTCAACCTGGCGCCCATGGGCGGCAATATCGAAGGTGCCGAAGCGGCCAGCCGGATCTATTTTGGCAAGTCAGCGGCGCAGTTGTCCTTGTCTGAAGCCCTCGCGCTGGCCGTGATTCCCCAGCAACCGGGTCGTCGGGCGCGCTTTGGGCCTTCCCTGCAAACCGCCCGGCAACGGCTGATGGCCGACTGGCGGGAAACTTATCCACAGGACCCGCGTAACGACAGTTTGCTGGACCTGCCGCTGGAAGCCCGCAACCGCCAGCAGATCCCGTTTCTCGCGCCGCACCTGAGCGAACAGTTGCTGGCCTCGCAAACCGGCAATGAGTTGAACAGCACCCTCAACCTGGCGCTGCAACAATTGCTGGAACGGCTGATCACCGGCTTCATCGCCGAGCGCCGCAGCAGCGGTGTGGAAAACGCCACGGCGATCCTGATCGACAGCCGCGACCAGAGCGTAAAAGCCCTGGTGGGCTCGGCAGACTACTTATCCACAAGCATCCACGGCCAGGTCAACGGCGTGTTGTCGCGGCGCTCGCCGGGCTCCACCCTCAAGCCATTCCTGTATGGGCTGGCGCTGGACCAAGGGGTGATCCACCCCATGAGCATCCTCAAGGACATGCCGAGTAACTTCGGCTACTTCCAGCCGGAAAATTTCGACGGCAGTTTTGTCGGGCCGGTGACAGCCCGTGACGCGCTGATTCGCAGCCGCAATATTCCGGCGGTGTGGCTGGCCAGCCAAACCCGCTCACCGTCACTCTACGGATTGCTGCAACGGGCCGGGATCAAGGGCCTGCGCGGCGAAAGCCATTACGGCTTGGCGCTGGCCTTGGGCGGCGGCGAGATGACGCCCGAGGAGCTGGCGCGGCTGTATGTGATGCTGGCTGGTGACGGGCATTTGCGGCCGCTGCGCTATTTGCAGGAACAGCCGCAAACCACTGGCGCCCAGCTACTCACGCCGCAGGCCGCGTTTATGGTGCGCGACATGCTGCGGCGCAACCCGCGCCCGGACGGGCTGCCGGGGCGCCACTGGCGTACGGCCTGGAAGACCGGCACGTCCTGGGGTTTTCATGATGCATGGAGCGCCGGCCTCGTAGGCCCGTACGTGCTGGTGGTGTGGGTGGGCAACTTCGATGGCCGTCCGAATCCTGAGTTTATCGGTGCGAAAACTGCGGCACCGTTGTTCTTCCGTATCGCCGACGCCCTGCCGCTGGCCTTGCCCAATGTGGTGATCAAACCCGACAAGCCGCCCGCCGGGCTGATCCGCATCGACGTCTGCACGGCCTCTGGTGACTTGCCCAACCGTTGGTGCCCACGTACCCGCAAGACCTGGTACATCCCCGGCGTGTCACCGATTCGGGTGTCCAACCTGCACCGCCCGGTGCTGATCGACACCCGCACCGGCAAGGCCGCGTGCCCGCCGTTCGACCCGCAGTACACCCGTGAAGAAGTCTTCGAGTTCTGGCCCAGCGATGTGCAGCGGCTGTTCCGCGCCGCCGGACTGCCCCGGCGTACGCCGCCCAATGTGCAGAAAAGCTGCCAACCCAACCGTGTCGGCGATCAAAGCGAAGCGCCACAGATTCGCTCGCCGCTGACCCAGGTCAGCTACCACCTGCGCCTGTCCCAGCCCCAGGAAAGCATCCCGCTGAACGCCAACGCGGCCAGTGATGCACTGACGCTGTATTGGTTCGCCGACCAGACCCTGATCGGCCAGGGCCCGCCGCAAACCACGCTGAACTGGCGGCCGGGTAAGTCGGGGGAGTACCGGTTGCGGGTCACTGACGATCAGGGCCGCAGCGCCAGCCGAGGCTTGAAGGTTGAGTTTGTACCCTGATCAGGCGTCCTCCTCGCCTAAACCGGCAGTGCCGGCATCTTTTGCGAAATGCTTGTACGCCACCCCCAGCTTGCGTTGCTCAAAGATCGAAAACACCAGGGTACCCAGCAGAATCATCATCCACACCAGGAACACCTTCATGGTGTCCACCTGGGCCACCACCAGCAGCAAGGTCACTACGCCGCCAATCACCATGCCCAGGCCCATCCAGGCGCCCAGCACGCGGCCTACCGCCAGGCGCATGCCCGTGGGCAGCAAGAGCCGCAGCGCGAGCAACACCACAAACATCGTCAGCAAGAAGCCAAACGCGGCCATGAAAGGAATCACGAAGCCATTGTCACGGTACAACCAGGCCAGAAACCGATAGGCGGGATTCAGCTCTGCCATTTGCTGGTAGGTGGCGGGGCCCGGCAAATGCAGTTGGGCAAAATGTTCCGGCGTCATGGCCATGATGCCGACGCCGATCAAACCCACCACCACCGCGTAGAAACCACCGGCGCGCCACAGCGGCGCCAGCACACGGCGGTTTTCCACATCCTTGGTCTCGGCCAGGCCGAACACCGCGTCAGGTTGCCGGCCCTGGGCAATCACCGTCTTGCCCGCACGCTCGCAGGCGTCGCCAATCAGCATCACCTGCATATCCTGGGTGAGGAGCAGTTCGCCCTGGCGGCGGGAGTTGCTGATCCATTCATGGTCGTCAGGGCGCTTCTTGCCGAACAGGTCGATACCCTCGGCAATCACTGTCACTTCACCGGTGGCGTCCTGCAGGCGGAAGTCATTGCAGCGAGCCTCGGCCGAGACCTGGCTCCAGCTCCAATCGCCATCCTTGTCTTTGGTGCCTTCTTCGATGACCCACACGTAACCGGCGCAAGGCTTGCCGTGGACCGGGGAGATCAGGGGCGTGTCGACGATCACCTTGCCGTTCACCTCCACCAGCCCCATGGCCAATGAGCGTATCTGGCTGGTGGCCAGGCGCTGTTCGGTGCGATAGAAATTGGGGCCGAAGCTGGCCAGCAGTCCGATCAGGATGCACACAGGAAAAAACAGCGCCACCAGGATCGTCGGGGCGTAGACCATCAGGCCAATAAAGCCGGCGAGAAAAACCAGTGCCACCAGGGTTTTCCACGCTGGTTTTTTTGTGACAACCCCTGCCTGGGTGCGGATTCCACGCTGACTCGGACACCCATTCCACGCGCATCCGGACAGTGATTCCACGCTGATCCGGACACTCAT